>JADFPK010000015.1 GCA_022562375.1 Pseudomonadota bacterium | reverse complement strand
CGGAGGAAGCGGTGAAGGAAGAAGCCCCGGCGGAGGAAGCGGCCAAGGAAGAAGCGGCTGCGGAAGAGGCCGCGCCCGAGGAAGCGGTGAAGGAAGAGGCCGCCCCCGAGGAAGCCGCCGAAGAAAAAGCCGCGCCCGAGGAGGCTCCCGCCGAGGAAGCGAAGCCTGAGGAAAAGGCCCCGGCAAAGAAAGCGGCCGCCAAGAAGAAGGCGCCGGCCGAGAAGAAACCCGCCGCCAAGGAAGCGGCCAAGGCCGACAAGAAGGAGACTTAGGAGATCTCGACGGGAACCGCCATGATGACCGGCAAAGCGAACGCGCCTTCCAAGCCTTCCCCTTCCCCCCGGGTCTGCCTCGGTGTGATCACCAAGGCCCACGGGACCAGGGGAGAGGTGCGCATCCGGAGCTACACCGAGGACGCCCGGGCGGTGGCGGCCTACGGCCCGGTGACGGATGAGGCGGGAGACCGGTCGATGACGGTCAAAATCTTGGACGTATTGAACGGCGGGGTGACCGCCCGGATCGAGGGGGTAGAGGACCGCACCCAGGCGACGGCGCTGAAGGGGACGAAACTCTACGTGCCGCGCTCGGCCCTACCGGACCCTGGAGACGAGGAGTTCTACCATTGCGACCTCATCGGGCTTCGCGTCGAACTGGTCACCGGCGGCGCCTTCGGCACGGTGACCGCGGTTCACAATTACGGCGCCGGTGACGTCATCGAGATCGCCAGGCCGGGGGCGAAGGCCCCCGTGCTTTTGCCCTTCACCCGCGCCGCCGTGCCGGTGGTCGACACCCGCGCCGGCAGGATCGAGGTCGACCTGCCCCAAGGTATCCTCGGCGCGCGCGATGAGGATGAGTTGGTTGTGCCGGTGCCGGCCAGTGGCGAGATCAAAACCGCCCGGCGCGCCAAGGGAGAGCGGAAATGAGCGCCGAGGCCGAAAAGCCGGTCTGGACCGCCAGGGTCCTGACCCTGTTCCCGGAGATGTTCCCGGGGCCGCTCGACCATTCGATCGCCGGCAGGGCGCTGGAAGACGGCGTCTGGGCGCTGGAGACGGTCGATTTCCGTGACTTCGCCGGTGACAAGCACCGCACGGTCGACGATGCGCCCTTCGGCGGCGGCCCGTCCATGGTGCTGCGCCCCGACGTCGTCGACGCGGCGCTTCAGGCCACCGCCGGGACAGATGGGCCGGTGATCTACCTCAGCCCCAAGGGCCGGCTGCTCGACCAGGCAAGGGTGCGCGAGATTGCCCAGGCGTCCGCCGTCACCCTGCTATGCGGGCGCTATGAGGGTGTCGATGAACGGGTGATCGAGGCGCGGGGGCTCGAGGAGGTCAGCCTCGGCGACTTCGTGCTGTCCGGCGGCGAGCCGGCGGCGATGGCGCTGATCGACGCCTGCGTCAGGCTGCTGCCCGGCGTCCTCGGCAACGTCGAGTCCCTGGTCGAGGAAAGTTTCGAGCGCGGCCTGCTCGAATACCCCCATTACACCCGGCCCCAGGACTGGCGGGGCCGGAAGGTGCCGGAAACGCTGCTTTCCGGCCACCATGAGAAGATCCGCGCCTGGCGTCTCGCCGAAGCGGAGAAGATCACGCGGGAACGACGCCCGGATCTGTGGGCGCGCTATACCGCCGGGAACCGTTAACCGCCCATGAGGAGACCCGTGGGCCTCAATCGAAGGTAAGTGCCATGAATATCATCGAAGAGCTCGAAAAAGAGCAGGTCGCCAAGCTGACGGCCGAACGCCCGGTGCCGGAATTCGGTCCCGGCGATACCGTGCGGGTCCGGGTCAAGGTGGTCGAAGGCAGCCGCGAGCGCGTCCAGACCTTCGAGGGCGTCTGCATCGCGCGCTCGAACGACGGGCTGAACTCGTCGCTGACGGTGCGCAAGATATCCTATGGCGAAGGGGTGGAACGCGTGTTCCCGCTATATTCACCGAACATCACCGAGATCGAGGTGGTGCGCCGGGGCGCGGTGCGCCGGGCGAAGCTCTACTACCTGCGCGGACTGACCGGCAAGCGGGCCCGCATCGCCGAAAAGGTGGAGCACCGCGGCGCCAAGGGTAAGGGTAAAGCCAAGGCCAAGGTGGCGGTGGCCCCGGATCCGGCGCGCGAACCCCAACAGGCGCCAGCCGACGCCGCCGGGACGCAAAAGCCCGAAGTGGACGCCAAGAAGGGTGAAAAGGGCAAGGGTAAAAAGAAACTCAAGCTCTGGGGCCGCAAGAAAGACGAAGCGAAAGCCAAGGGCGATGACGGCGCCAAAACCCCGGACGAAGGCAAGGAAAAGGGTAAGGGCAAGAAATCCTGACCCCTCGCCGTCTTCCCGTCCTCGGCGGCCGGCGATCGGCGCCGGCGAAAGGTTGGCCGGCGAAAGGTTGGGAATGACCGCGGCGATCCGCTAAATTGTCAGGCCGCCCGCGCCAAGGGAGAGTCGGACCGCCCGCGCCAAGGGAGAACCGTATCGATGACCAAACCGCGTACCCTGTTCGACAAGATCTGGCAGAGCCATCTCGTCGATGTGTCCGATGACGGCACCTCCGTCATCTATATCGACCGCCACCTGGTCCACGAGGTCACCAGCCCGCAGGCCTTCGAGGGGCTCAGACTCAGCGGGCGCAAAGTGCGCCGGCCCGCCGCCACCCTCGCCGTCTGCGATCACAATGTGCCGACCACCGACCGCGCCAAGGGCATCGAGGAAGAGGAATCGCGTATCCAGGTGGAGACCCTGGAGAAGAATTGCGCCGAGTTCGGCGTTCCCTACCTGCCGCTTCTCGATCTCCGCCAGGGCATCGTCCACATCATCGGCCCCGAGCAGGGCTTTACCCTGCCGGGAACGACCATCGTCTGCGGCGATTCCCACACCGCCACCCACGGCGCTTTCGGGGCGCTCGCCTTCGGCATCGGCACCTCCGAGGTCGAGCACGTGCTGGCGACCCAGACGTTGATCCAGAAACCGGCCAAGAACATGCGCATCACCGTCAACGGCGCGCCCCATGCCGGGGTCGGGGCCAAGGACTTCATCCTCGCCATCATCGGCAAGATCAGCGCCGCCGGCGGCACCGGCCATGTCATCGAATATGCCGGCGACGCCATCCGGGGCCTGTCCATGGAAGGACGCATGACGGTCTGCAACATGTCGATCGAGGCCGGCGCCAGGGCCGGACTGGTGGCGCCCGACGAGACCACATTCGAATATCTCAAGGGCCGTCCGATGGCGCCAAGCGGCGCCGATTGGGCCCAAGCCGTGGCCCACTGGCGGACGCTGCCGTCGGACGCGGACGCGGCTTACGACAGCGAAGTGACGATCGAGGCCGCCGATATCGCGCCGCAAGTCACCTGGGGCACCAGTCCCGAGAACGTGCTGCCGATCACCGGCGTGGTCCCCGACCCGGCGGACGAGGCCGATGAGGCCCGCCGCGGTTCGATGACGCGCTCGCTCGAATATATGGGGCTCGAGCCGGGAACGCCGCTCCGGGAAATCGCCATCGACACCGCCTTCATCGGGTCGTGCACCAATTCCCGCATCGAGGACCTCCGGGCCGCGGCGGGGGTGGTCAAGGGCCGCAAGGTGGCGGCGGGGGTGCGGGCGCTGGTGGTGCCCGGTTCCGGCCTGATCAAGCAACAGGCGGAGGACGAAGGGCTCGACAAGATCTTTACCGAGGCCGGGTTCGAATGGCGCGAGGCGGGTTGCTCGATGTGCCTCGCCATGAACCCCGACAAGCTGGCGCCCGGCGAGCGCTCGGCCTCCACCTCCAACCGCAATTTCGAGGGCCGCCAGGGCCCCGGCGGACGCACCCACCTGATGAGCCCGGTCATGGTCGCCGCCGCCGCCATCGCCGGCCACCTGGCCGATGTCCGCGATTTCGATTGAGGACGAAATAAATGGAAAAATTCATCAAGCTGACGGGGATCGCCGTGCCCTTTCCGCTGATCAACATCGATACCGACAAGATCATCCCGTCGCGCTGGCTCAAGACGGTCAAGCGCACCGGCCTCGGCGTCGGGCTGTTCGAATCGGTGCGCTTTAACGATGACGGTTCGGAGGTGCCCGACTTCATCCTCAACAGGCAGCCTTACCGGGACGCCAAGATCCTGGTCGCCGGCGCCAATTTCGGTTGCGGCTCGAGCCGCGAGCACGCCATCTGGGCGCTGCTGGATTTCGGCATCCGCTGTGTCATCGCGCCCGAGATCGCCGACATCTTCGCCACCAACGCCGCCAAGAACGGCGTCCTCGTCATCAAGCTGCCCCAGGGGGAGGTCGACAAGCTGATGGCGGACGCCGAGCTCGGCGAGAACGGGCGTCTGGCCATCGACCTCGAGGCCGAGGAGATCTCCCGCCCCGATGGCGAGACCATCGCCTTCGAGATCGATCCCTTCGTCAAGCACTGCCTTTTGAACGGGCTCGACGACATCGCCCTGACCCTGGCGAAGGCGGACGCCATCGATCGCTTCGAGGACCAACAAAAGGCGTCCCAACCCTGGCTTTACGCCTGAACGAGTACGCGGCAACAACCAGGAAAAAAAGAGAACATGGCGGCCAACAGAAACCTATTGATGCTTCCGGGCGACGGCATCGGGCCCGAGGTGATCGGCGAGGTCAGACGGGTGATGGACTGGTTCGACCGCCGCCGCGCCGTTTCCTTCGACGTCACCGAGGGTCTGCTCGGCGGCTGTTCCCATGACGCCCATGGCACGCCTTTGACGGACGGGACGTTGGAACAGGCGCAAAACGCGGACGCGGTGCTGCTCGGCGCCGTCGGCGGGCCGAAATGGGAAAGCCTGCCGTTCGACCAACAGCCGGAGCGCGGCCTGTTGCGCCTGCGCAAGGAGTTGGATCTTTTCGCCAACTTGCGCCCGGCGATGGTTTTCGACGCCCTGGCGGAGGCATCGAGCCTCAAGACCGAGCTGGTGAGGGGCCTCGACATCCTGATCCTGCGCGAGCTTACCGGCGGCATCTATTTCGGCGAACCGCGCGGCATCGAGACGCTGCCCGACGGCAGCCGGCGGGCGGTGAACACCCAGGTCTACACCACGGCGGAGATCGTTCGCGTCGGCCGCGTCGCCTTCGAGCTCGCCCGCAAGCGCCACAACCGGGTGTGCTCGGTGGACAAAGCCAACGTCATGGAGAGCGGCGTGCTGTGGCGCCAGGAGATCGGGAAGCTCCATGACGAGGAATACGCGGACGTCGAGCTCAGCCACATGTACGCCGACAACTGCGCCATGCAGCTGGTGCGCGACCCCAAGCAGTTCGATGTCATCGTCACCGACAATCTGTTCGGCGACGTGCTGTCCGATTGCGCCGCCATGCTGACGGGCTCGCTCGGCATGCTGCCGTCCGCCTCCCTCGGCGCGGTCGACGAGACCGGACGGCGCAAGGCGATTTACGAGCCGGTCCACGGCTCGGCCCCGGACATCGCCGGCAAGGGCATGGCCAATCCGCTGGCGACGATCCTGAGCTTCGCCATGATGCTGCGCTATTCCTTCGACCTCGCCGACGACGCGGCGCTGATCGAGCGCGCCGTCGCCGATCTGCTCGGCGCCGGTTATCGCACGGCGGACATCATGCAGCCGGGCAATGATGAGATATCGACGCAGGGCATGGGCGAGGCGGTGGTGGCCGGTCTCGAGAAGTTGGCGGGGTGAGGGGGTTCAAACTCGAAGCGCCCAAACTCGGCCAACGGCCAGCGGCGCTAAGCGCCGTTCCTGCGGCCGGTGGGTCTAATTCAACCCTGGGAGCAGTCCTTACAACCCCCGATGCAAAGTCCGTTACAACATTTTAGGCCAGTATTGCCTTCCCTCATTTCGCTAATACTGTATAATATCGCTGTCGTCTAAGAGATGGTGAAACCCATGGCATCAAAGAAAATCACGGCGAAGCGGACTACGCACGGAGCCCATGGAAGAGGAAAAAGAAAAGCCGCGGCTCGGGTAGTTTCTCCGAAGAAGGGTGCTGAATTGAAATACAGGGTCACTCAACAGGCACCGCAGGCACCCAGCATTAGCCTGGACAAGATCAAAGAGGCGATACTCTCCACCACCTAGACCCGGCGAAAGTTATGGCTTCCGATGACTATGAGCTGAGTGTCTTTGTAAATTGCCCCTTTGACCGGAAGTACAAATCGACCCTTTTCCCGGCGATTCTTTTCACGATCTACGATTGTGGTCTCAAGGCGCGCAGCGCCTTGGAGGCGGATACGGCTACTTCTGACCGGCTGGAAAAAATCTTTGAAATCGTAAAGTCGAGCAAATACGGGATCCATGATATCTCACGGACAGGATTAGATCGAGAAACCCGCTTGCCACGCTTCAATATGCCCTTGGAGCTGGGGATATTCCTTGCAGCACAGAAATACGGAGCAGGCCGCCAGAAAGAGAAAATTTGTTTGGTTCTCGACAGGGAGCGTTATCGATACCACAAGTTTATTTCTGACATTAAGGGTCGGGATATCAGCGCGCACAACAACAAGATTGATTCCGCCATCAGGCGGGTTCGTGACTGGCTCAACGATGACAAGCCACAAGGCGTCATGTTGCCAGGACATGTACGGATCTCGACTAGGTATGAGACGTTTCGAAAGCAACTGCCGCGGGCGGCGAAGGAGGCAGGCCTAGACCCGACCGACCTTCGATTCAATGATATCGCGAACTTTGTCAGTAAGTGGATTGAATTGAATCCAAAAGAGTGAACCTCAAGGCTGCGTCCTTCATGGCGGGAGGCGTGTGGGCATCTACGGCGCTGTTAGGTATTGACCCTGTGCCGAGCATCACTGGCGCGGTGCCTTGTATCCGTCTCACAAGCCCTTCCCTTCGCGACCATGTCGGATTTTCGAAAAGGGCCCTAGTCGATGCCGTGCTTTTCAAGCTCTCGCCCGAGCCGGCCGGTGAGCAAGAGTGCGGCCATGCGCACATCGCTGATCAGCGAGAACCAGGGATGTTTGAAGGTCTCGGGCGCATTGTGCTCGACCACGAGATGGGAGAGCCAGGCGACGCCGTAGCCGACGAGGGGCGCAGCGGCGACAAGCCGCCAATCGGCGATCGCGGCGCCGGCGCCAAGCAGCGCCAGGCCACCGACGGTGCCGATCGCGTGCAGGGCCCGGGTCAGCGGCCGTTTGTGCGCCCTCAGATAGTCGGGCCAGAAATCCGCGTAGGGCAGGGTCGGCCGGGGCATTTCTCATCTTCCCGTGGCAGGGATATCCGGTATTTGTTCGCAAACGTTGCGTAACAGGGTGTGCCTGCCTTGAAATAGGGCCTTATTGGGCGTAAGTCATCGGAACCGAAGCCAGAGCGGACAGACAGGACATGGGATACAAGATCGCCGTCGTCGGGGCCACCGGCAATGTCGGGCGCGAAATGCTTTCCATCCTCGCCGAGCGCAATTTCCCCGCCGACGAGGTGGTGGCGTTGGCGTCGTCCAAGTCGGTGGGCAGGGAAGTCTCATACGGTGAGGACAAGATCCTCAAGGTGGCGGCGCTCGAGGGCTTCGATTTCGCGGGCTGCGACATCGCGCTGTTCTCGGCCGGCGCCGCTATCGCCAAATCGCGGGCACCGAGGGCGGCGGACGCGGGCTGCATCGTCATCGACAACTCGTCCTGCTTCCGCACCGACCCGGACGTGCCGTTGGTGGTGCCCGAGGTCAACGCCGCCGCCATCGAGGGCTATCGCAACCGCAACATCATCGCCAACCCCAACTGTTCGACCATCCAGTTCGTCGTGGCGTTGAAGCCGCTCCACGATCTGGCGACCATCGAACGCGCGGTGGTCGCCACCTACCAGTCCACCTCGGGCGCCGGGAAGGCGGCCATGGACGAGCTCTTCAGCCAGACGCGGGGGATTTACGTCAACGATCCGATCCGCAAGCGGCAGTTCACCAAGCGGATCGCCTTCAACGTCATTCCCCATATCGACGTGTTCATGAAGGACGGCTCGACCAAGGAGGAATGGAAGATGGTGGTCGAGACCGCCAAGGTCCTCGATCCCGCCATCAAGGTCGTCGCCACCTGCGTGCGCGTACCCACCTTCATCGGCCATGGGGAAGCCATCAATATCGAGTGCGCGGCGCCGATAAGCGTCAAAGCCGCGCGCGCCGCCCTCAGGAAGGCGCCGGGGATCACCGTCATCGATCACCGCGCCGACGAGGGATACGTGACGCCGGAGGAAGTCGCCGGCGAGGACCCGGTCTTCGTCTCGCGCATCCGCGCCGACGAGACCGTCGCCCATGGCCTCAGCCTGTGGGTGGTGGCCGACAATCTGCGCAAGGGGGCGGCGCTCAACGCCGTGCAGATCGCCGAGGAGCTGGTCCGCGGCTATCTTCGCAAGGCGGCTTGATACCAAAGATCATTATCAGGGACCTTTGGTATAAGATCCGCCGCCGCCGCCCGAAAAGCCGTATTGGGGCGATCGAATCGCTTCCCTCCGGCCCGATTGTGTCATCCTTCCATGAAAGTAAGGACTGGCGCTTGCCCTCGGGCGGGTCCGTCGTTTAGGCTTGGTAAATTCAGGACCGAGACAAGGTGGGGGCAATGCTCCGGTTTCTCGCCGTTTTCCTGTTGACCTTCGGTTTCGCCGCCGCCGCCTGGGCGGACCCGGAAAGTGACTACAAGAGGGGGTTTAACGCCGCCGCTCGCGGCGACTTCCAGCGGGCAATCGCCTTTTATACCTCCGCCATCCGCCAAAGCCCGAACTTCGCCGCCGCTTATTACGCCCGCGGCAGCGCCTACGGCCGGCTCGGCGATCATTTCCGGGCGCTGCAGAACTACCTGAAGACGATCGCCCTCAAGCCCGACGCCGCCAACGCTTTTTATGCCCGTGGCAACACTTACGGCCAATTAGGCGACGACGAACGGGCGATCGCGGATTATTCGCGGACGGTCGTGCTCAAGCCCGACTATTCGGCGGCCTATTACGCGCGGGGCAACGCCTTCGGCCGCATCGGCGAGCACGGTCGCGCGGTGGCGGATTTCTCCAAGGTCATCCAGCTCGGTTGGGGCGTGGCGGCCGCCTATTGGGCCCGTGGCGATGCCTTCAGCCGGCTCGGCAAGCACAAGCAGGCGATCGAGGACTACGGCAAGACGATTGCGCTCGATCCCGCCTTTTCCGCCGCTTATTTCGACCGCGGCAGCGCCTATGGCCGGTTGGGTGATGCCAAGCGGGCGATAGCGGACTACACGCGGATCATCCATCTCAAGCCCGATCATTACGGCGCCTACTTCGCCCGCGGCAACACCTTCAGGGTCCAGGGCGCTTATGACGCCGCCCTCAATGACATGAACGCCGCGATCCGCCTCAGGCCGAATCACTTTCAGGCCTACATGGCCCGCGGTTACGTCTTTGCCCTCAAGAAACTCCACGACCGGGCGATCAGGGACTATTCACAGTCCATCCGCCTCAAGCCCGACCACTTCACGACCTATATCAACCGTGGCGTCGCCTACCGCGTCTCCAAGCAATTGGATCTTGCCCTCAAGGACTTTCAGACGGCGTTGGGTCTCAAACCCGAGCACCCCGGCGCCCATTACAATTTGGCGCTGACCTATCTGGCGATGCGCCGCTTCGGGAGCGCGATCGAGGCATTCAACCGGACCATTCAGTTGCAGCCGAAACCCTTGTGGTTCCACTATTACCGCCGTGGTCTCGCCTATGAAGCGCAAAAAGACCACGCCCAGGCGGCGGAAGACTTCAAGAAAGCCTATGGGCTGGAGCCCACCCGCCCCGAACTTCAGGCCAAGATGAAAGCGCTCACGCCGGCGCCGTGATGGCGCGCGGAAATTTCGCCGCCGATTGCTTCACCCCGCCATATCGACGCCGATCAGCGATGCCAGCAGCACGAACCCGAAACCGAGGATAACGACGCCGGAGAAGCGGCCGACCCAAATCGCGCTGCTATCGTCGAGGCGCTTATGGAAGATCCCGGCGATCGAGGTCAAAAGCATCCACCAGGCCGACGAGCCGATGAATACCCCCGCCACCAGGGCGATGCCCCAGCCCATCTGTTCCCTGACCTCGGCGATGCCGATGGCGGCGAATATGGCGACGAAGGATAGGATGGTGAGAGGGTTGGTGACGGTGATGAAGAAGGTGGAAACGAACATACGGAAATATTGATCGCGCTTGGGCGCCGCCGGGTTCGGCGCCCGGCGGTTCAACAACGCGCGAAGCCCGATGACGCAAAGGACGGCGCCGCCAAAGCCGCGGAGCGGCATCTGGTAGTTGATCAACTCGGCGGCGAGGAAGCCCAATCCGAAGGCGGCGATGCAACCGTACAAAGTATCGGCGATGGCGGCGCCAAGGCCGGTGACGAATCCGAATATCTTACCATCGGTAATGGTCCGGTGAATGCACATCATGCCCACCGGACCGACCGGCGCCGCGATGACGAAGCCGACGGCTAAACCCTTCAGAAAAAAGAAAGTGGTGTCCATCTCCGTGGGTGCCGTGGGGGAACCGATATGCCCTGCGCTTCATATATTAGTGCGGCACTCGAAACAACAGCCGGCCGAGATCGACGCCGCGAACGCTTGGCCCGGCCTGTACGTTCTCCACCACAACATGGGGGGGCTCCACCACAACATGGGGGGGCCAAACGCAAAGGACCTACGAAACTTTGTTGTCTTCTGATTTGTCTTGATATAAAAAGCGAGGCGTCAGGTGCGCTCGGCCCAAGAACCTCGCGCTTCGTGTCCGCTAGGACACACCTGACGCCTCGGGAGCCGGCCTGACTCCCAGTACGGAAAGCGGCTGAACAGAGTTACCATCGTCCGGCCAACCGCTTCCCCAGGGAGAGGTGCGATAACCTTCGGATGGTAGGGCCCCTCGCGGAGTCACTGCCCATCCAGAAGACCCGTCCTTTTACTCGACCGGCCCTTCCCGCCAGGCACCGGACCTTCCGAAGAATTTCCGCTGCCGGGCATCGGTAGACGCCCCCTGTCGGGGGCATTTCCCGGTGGGGCCGACCGGTCCTTGGGGAGACCGCCCTGCCCCGGAAGCGCCGGCCTCGATAAAAAGAGGCGGATCCTCCGCCCGCCGGCCCGCCCTTATCGCTAAGAACAAACCGCCGGAACCGGACCGCGCATCGCCAGATGGCGCCTGCGCTGCCCCCGGGCTTTCATTCCCGTTGAACCACGCAAACCCGAGGGATTTCCGCGTATCGTCGGGGAATTACTCACACCGGTACTCTCTCGTACCGGGTAACATGATTACTTATAACCATTCCGAAAAGCAATAGTAAACTATAATATTCGTCAACTTTTCTGTGTATAAAATACTCAACTTCCCACATTTTTTACACAGCTTATCCACAGTATTATCCACAATTACGGGGTGAGTAAGACAAAAGACACTAGAGATTTATCGATGCCCTGGGGGATCGGCGCCGCCCCCGGCGCTCCATATGGCTCGTCGCGGCCAAGGCCCGACCGCCGGCGCGGCGATTCAAGGGCAACTTGCAGCCGCGCCATCGCCGCGATCCAGGACGGTTGCGGCCGGCGCTGGTTGTGGCACACTGGCGAAGGGCCCGGCGGCTCACGCCGGCGGACGCCGGGCGTCCGGAAGCCGGCTTCAACGGCCCCGGTTTCTGGAAAACGGGAAAGGCAGGGACGCGCCATGACGGATTTAGCCCGCATCGAAATCGTTTACTGCCGCCAGTGCCGCTGGCTGTTGCGCGCGGCGTGGATGGCGCAGGAGCTTCTGAGTACTTTCGAGACCGAGCTTGGCGGCGTAACCCTGGTGCCTGGCACCGGCGGCGTCTTCGAGGTCCGCCTCGGCGCCGAAATCATCTGGTCGCGCCAGGAAATGGAGAGGTTCCCCGACATCAAGGAGTTGAAGCAACGGGTCCGCGACCGGGTGGCGCCCGACAAGGATCTCGGCCACGCGGAGCCGGACACTTAGCCATTCCCGGGCCATTCCCGGGCCATTCCCGGGCCATTCCCGGGCCATTCCCGGAAGTTCATGATCTCGGCGGAGTGAAAACAATTCCGGTGGCGGCGCCATCTGGGTATGATTGCCATGGATTTGAAAGTTGTCTGGGACATGTCGGACAACGGCAAGCCGATGAAGATCAGCAGGCTTAGCGGCGCGCTCGGCGCCGAGGTGCGGGGCGTGGACCTGGCCCGCCTGGACGAGGCGGCGAGCCTGGCCATTCGCGACGCCTTCCATGAGCACCTGGTCCTGGTGTTCCCGGATCAGGATCTCAGCCCCGGCGACCAGGTGGCATTCACCGAGCTGTTCGGTGCGGTCGAGCCCCACCCGCTGCGCACGCGCCGGACGGTGGACGGTCACCCGGCGGTGCTGATCATCGAGAACCGCCGGGGCCGGCCCGGCGCGCGCAACGACTACTGGCATTCGGACATCTCCCACGCCGAGCGGCCGCCGGCGGTGACGGTGCTGCACGCGCGTCTGGTGACCGACGGGCGCGGCGACACCATGTTCTGCAACATGTACCGCGCCTTCGATGCGCTCTCGGAAGAGCTGCGCGAGACCTTGCGGGGCCGCAGCGCGCTGCACAGCGGCATGGCCACCTACACGCGCAGCCTGGAGCATAACGACGCGCGCGCCATCGACCGCGGGGAGGTCAAGCCGCCGCGCGCCCACCCGGTGGTGTGCACCCATCCGGAGACCGGTCGCCCGATGCTGTTCGTCAACCCGCACTTCACCATCCGTTTCGAAGACATGACCGAAGAGGAGAGCCGTCCCCTGTTGGACACCCTGTACGCCGCCGCCACCCGGCCCGAGAACGTCTACCGGCACCGCTGGCGGGTCGGCGACGTGGTGATGTGGGACAACCGGTGCGCCATGCACAACGCGGTGATGGACTACACCGAGGACATGGAGCGCCTTCTGCACCGGACCACCGCCGCCGGCGCCGCGCCGCGCTGAGCGCCGCGTCCATTCCTCATCGCCCGGCCGATACGGATACGTCATCCAAGCCCCCCTATTCGGCGGGATTTGCCGGCCGGGCCGGGCGCCATCGGCCGGCGATATCCGCCGTGAGCGCGACGCGGGCCGTCGCCGGGGGATCGGGCGCTGGCCGCGGCGGAGGTCGATTCCCCTGAAGTTGACACTGAGGGGCCAGGAGTCTAAACCGGGTGCGCGGCGTCCAACATCGCCCGGCGCCGCATTCCGTCCGAGATCGTTTCTCACGGCTTCGCTGATTGCTCTCAGGGCTTCGCAAATGCCAAAGGGTAAACGTCCGCTGTCACCGCATCTGCAGGTCTACCGGCCGCAGTTGACCTCCATCCTGTCGATTTTCCACCGCATTACCGGAGTGGCGCTTGCCGCCGGCATGGTGCTGCTGGTCGCCTGGCTGCTGGCCGCCGGGGCCGGGCCGGGCCCCTTCGCGGTGGCCCAGGGTTTGCTGGGGTCGTGGCTTGGCATGGTGGTGCTTCTCGGTTTTTCCTTCGCGCTGTTCTTTCATCTGTGCAACGGCGTCCGCCATCTCTTCTGGGACGCCGGCTGGGGCTTCGAGCTGCCCCAGGTCTATGCTTCGGGTTGGTCGGTGGTCGTGGTGTCGATCCTGTTGACCGGGGCGGCCTGGGCCTTCGGCCTGACCATGATGGGCGGCGGATCATGAGCCCCGGCACACCGCCCGGGGGCGCCACCGCCCCCGGTTCGGCCTCCCAAGGCGCCGGCCACTGGTGGGCACAGAAGCTGACCGCGATCGCCCTGGTGCCGCTGACGATCTGGTTCGTCCCCTCGATGGCGATGCTTGCCGGGAAGAGCCATGGGGCGGTCGTCGCCTGGCTGGGCGCGCCCCTGAACGCCATATTGATGGCGTCGCTGTTGGCGGCCACCTTCACTCACCTCTGGCTCGGTCTCGAGGCCATCATCGAGGATTACGTCCACACCGAGTGGCGCCACGTCGGCACCATGATCGCCATGAAGATCGCCGTCGCCGCCCTGGCGCTGGCGGCGTTCTTCGCCGTCGCCAGGATCGCCTTCGGGGGCTAAGCGCGATGGCGAAATCATACGACATCACCGATCACCGCCATGACGTCATCGTCGTCGGCGCCGGCGGCGCCGGATTGCGCGCCACGCTCGGCATGACCGCGGCGGGACTGAAGACCGGCTGCATCTCCAAGGTGTTTCCGACCCGCAGCCACACGGTCAGCGCCCAAGGCGGCATCGGCGCCGCGTTCGGCAATATCGAGCCCGACGATTGGCGCTGGCACATGTACGACACGGTCAAGGGTTCGGACTGGCTCGGCGATCAGGACGCCATCGAATATCTCTGCCGCAACGCCGTCGAGGCGGTGACCGAGCTCGAGCATTTCGGCGTGCCTTTTTCCCGCACCGAGGATGGCAAGATCTACCAGCGGCCCTTCGGCGGCCACACGGTGGAGTACGGCAAGGCGATGGCGCACCGGGCCTGCGCCGCCGCCGACCGCACCGGCCACGCCATTCTGCAGACGCTCTACCAGCAATCCCTCAAGCACGAGGCCGAGTTCTTCATCGAGTATTTCGCCCTCGATCTGCTCATGGACGAGGACGGCGTCTGCCGGGGGGTGATGGCGTGGAACCTGGAAGACGGGAGCCTGCATCGATTCCACGCGCAGATCACCGTGCTCGCCACCGGCGGCTACGGGCGAGCCTATTTCTCCTGCACCTCCGCCCACACCTGCACCGGCGATGGCAACGCCATGGTGTTGCGCGCCGGCCTGGCGCTGCAGGACATGGAATTCATCCAGTTCCATCCCACCGGGATTTACGGTTCGGGCTGTCTGATCACCGAAGGCGCCCGCGGCGAGGGAGGGTATCTGATCAATTCCGAGGGCGAGCATTTCATGGAGCGTTACGCGCCCACCGCCGGGGACCTGGCTTCCCGGGACGTGGTCAGCCGCGCCCTCACCATCGAGATTCGCGAGGGCCGGGGCGTCGGGCCGAAAAAGGACCATATCTATCTCCACATCGAACATTTGGACCCGGATCTGCTTCAAGAACGCCTGCCGGGAATTTCGGAAACCGCCCAGATATTCGCCGGCGTCGACGTCACCAAGGAGCCGATCCCGGTCATTCCGACGGTGCACTACAACATGGGCGGCATCCCCACCAACCACCATGGCGAGGTCCTGAGGCCGACGGCCGAGGATCCGGATGCCGTCCAGCCGGGGCTGATGGCGATCGGCGAGGCGGCATCGGTTTCGGTCCACGGCGCCAACCGGCTGGGCTGCAATTCGCTTCTCGACATCGTCGTCTTCGGCCGCGCCGCCGCGCTCAGGGCGGCCGAGCTCCTGACGCCGGGTGAGGCGCACAAGCCGTTGCCCGGGGACGCCAGCGATGCGGTGATCGCCAGGCTGGACAAGCTTCGCCACGCCAAGGGCGCGCTCAGGACCAGCGAGATACGCCTCCATATGCAGCGCGCCATGCAGGAGAACTGCGCCGTCTTCCGCAATGCCGAGATTCTCGACGAAGGGGTCGAGAAAATCGACGCGGTGGGCGCCTCGTTCGCCGAGGTCAATGTCACGGATCGGTCGATGATCTGGAATTCCGACCTGGTCGAGACCCTGGAGCTCGATAATTTGCTGGGCCAAGCGGTGGTCAGCCTGCATTCGGCGGCGGCGCGCACCGAAAGCCGCGGCGCCCATGCGCGCGAGGATTATCCCGATCGCGATGACGAAAACTGGCTCAAGCACAGCCTCGCGTGGCGCGACGGGGAAG
>JADFPK010000174.1 GCA_022562375.1 Pseudomonadota bacterium | reverse complement strand
TGCTGGTGAGCGAGCGCGTCGAGATCGAGCGCGAGATCTTCGCCTCCATCGCCTTCGACAGCATGACGCGCCGGCCCATGGTGCTGTTCTCGGCCCTTGGCGGCATCGAGATCGAGGCGATCCTCGACCAGGACCCCGACAAGCTGGTCCAGTTCCCGGTCGAGATCGGCCTCGGCCTGCAGCCCTTCCAGGCCAAGGAGATCGCCGAGCGCGCCGGATTGACCGGCGATCTGCTGCTCGGCGCCGCCAAGGCGCTGGTCGCGCTTTACCGCGTCTTTTGCGACCTCGACGCCGAAACCGTCGAGGTCAACCCCCTGGCGGTGACGCCCAAGCGCCGTATCGTCGCGCCGACCGGCGTCATCGTCGTCGACGACCAGGCGCTTCACCGCCACCCCGAGCTCGACGGCATCGCCGACCCCAACCTGACCAACGGCTGGCGGCCCTTGACGGCGCTCGAGATTCGGATGCGCGAGATCGACGCCACCGATGCGGGCTCCGCCATCCGCTTCAACGAGCTCGGCGACGGGCGCATCGCCTTCATGTTCACCGGCGGCGGCGCCGGGTTCCTGGCCTTCGACACCATGCTGCGCCTCGGCGGCGATCCGGCGACGACGTTCGACATCACCCCCGGCTTCGTCGAGGAGAAGATGTATCTGGCGACCAAGGCGATCCTCGCGCGGCCCGGGCTGAAGGGCCTGCTGGCCGGCGGCAACATCACCAACTTCATCCCCATCGACATCAAGGTGCGGGGCGTCATGCGCGCCTTGAAGGAACTCAACATCGACCCCGAGACCTTCCCCGTGGTCTTCCGCTTCGCCGGACCGGGAGCAGAGAAGGCCAAGGAACTGGCCGCCGAGATCCCCGGCATCGAATATCACGACGCGGCCTCGACCATCGAGGACGTGGTGGCGCGCATCATCGAGCGGACGAGGGAGGCATGAGCATCCTGCTTGACGGCACCTCGCGCGTCCTGGTGCAGGGCTTGAGCGGCCGCCAGGCCCGCACCCATACCGGCTTCATGCGCCAATACGGCACCAAGGTGGTGGCCGGCGTCTCGCCCGGCAAGGGCGGCGCCGAGATCGAGGGCATCGCCAATTACGACTCGGTCGCCGGCGCGCTCCGCGATCACGAGGTCGACATCTCGGTGCTGTTCATCCCGGCGCCCTTCGTCAAGGACGCGGCGCTCGAGGCCATCGAGCATGAGATCCCCCTCGTCGTCGTGCTGGCCGAGGGGGTGCCGCACCACGACACGGCGCTGATACTCGAACGCGCGAGGCTGAGGGGTGTCCGGGTGATCGGACCCAACTCCCAGGGCATGATCAGCCCCGGCCGGGCGAAGCTCGGCGGCACCGGCGGGGCGGAGCCCGACAGGCTCTATTCCAAGGGCCCGGTCGGCATCATCTCGCGCTCGGGCGGCATGGGCGGGGAGATCGGCAACATCCTGACGCGCCGTCACATCGGCCAGAGCACCTTCATCTCCATCGGCGGCGATCTGATGATCGGCAGCGGCTTCGCGCCATTGCTGGAGCTGTTCGAGGCGGACGAGGAGACCGAATGCGTCGTCATCTTCGGCGAGGCCGGCACCGGCCACGAGGAGGAGGCGGCGGCCCTCGTCCGCCGGGGCGGCTTCACCAAGCCCTTGGTGGCGCTGATCGCCGGTGAATCGATGGAGAGCCTGCCCAAGGGCATGAGCTTCGGCCACACCAGCGCCATCATCGAACGCGGCCTCGGCGCGCCGTCGCGAAAGAAGCGGCTTCTCGGCGAAGCCGGCGTTATGGTGGCCGAGCGCTTCGCCGAAATTCCCGAACTTGTAGAACAGGCCCTGACCTGAGCGAAAACAGGGCACATCCCAAGGCACATGAAGGAGTATTCGATGGCATCGACGGAAGATATTGACGCCCAGATCGACGAATGGGTGTCCCGCACCAAGGAACTGACCGGCAAGGAGGTGCGCGAGCGCGAGACCTGGAACCACGGCGTCACCGCCGACGCGATCCGGCACTTCGCCTACGGCACCGATGACGACAACCCGCTGTGGCTGGATGCCGACTACGCCGCCAAGACCAAGCATGGCAAGCCCTTGGCGCCCCCCGCCTATCTCGTCTCGGTGCTCTATCCGATCCTCCACGGGGCGCCGATGAAGGCGCCGCTGGCGTCGCTCATCGGCGGCGTCGAGTATGAGTGGTTCAAGCCGGTGACGGTTGGCGATTCGCTAAGCGCCGTATCCCGGCAGAAGGAATTCTTCGAGAAGCGGAACAAGGAGGGGCGGCGGCTCAACTTCGTCATCTCCGAGATCACCTATTCCAATCAGCATGACGAGGTGGTGGGCAAGGCCACCGGCACCATGATCATGGCGACGCAACTCGGCCGCGTCGTCATGTTCGAGCGGTCCATCCACCGCTGCACGGACGAGGAGATCGCCGCCTTGGAGACGGCCTTCCGGGCGGAAAAGCGCGCCGGCGCGAAGACCCCCAAATTCGACGATGTCGAGGCCGGCGATGGCATCGGGCCGATCGTCCGCGGGCCCCTTACCATCGGCGACATGGTGTGCTGGAACGCCGGTATCGGGCCGTCGTATAAGGCCGGGCGCTGGGGCTATCTCGATCTGCAGAAATCGCCCCATGCCGCCGCCCTCAACCCGGCGACAAACTTCTCGGTCAAGTACTCCCAGCAGCACGAGGACTTCAACCTCGCCGCCGGCAGGGGCATGCCGGGACCGTTCGATAACGGGGTCATGCGCTTCGCCTGGGTGGCGCCGCTGATCACCAACTGGATGGGCGACGACGGGTTTCTGCGCAAGCTCTATGTGCAGGTCCGCCAACCGGTGATCTACGGCGACATCATCACCTACGAGGGCAAGGTGGTGGAGAAAGACGCGACCCAGAACCTGGTGAAGATCGAGATCACCGGCACCAACCAGGAAGGGGGCATCGCCACCAAGGGCAGCGCCGAGGTGATCTTGCCCGGAAATTAGCGCCATCGGGGTCCGGCATTAGGAAAGTGGAAATTCAGGGTGGATGGATTGGTTGGAGCGGCGCATGTCCGAGGCCGTTGACCGCCGGGGGGGACCGTTGCGGCCACGGGCGACGCTTGCCACCGCCAGCGCCGCCCATGCCGTCCATGACGGCTATTCCAACCTTTTCCTCCTGTTCCTGCCGGTGTGGGCGGAGGAGTTTCACCTCACCCTGACGCAGGTGGGGTTGCTCAGGGCCGGCTATATGGGGGCGCTGGGCTTCCTTCAGCTTCCCGCCGGGTTGCTGGCCGAAAAACACGGCCCCCGCACCATGCTCGGCGTCGGCACGGCGCTCGTCGGCATCGGCTATCTGGCGCTTGGATTCGCCGGCGGCTTCATCACCCTTTTCCTATGCCTGGCGCTCGCCGGTTTCGGGTCCTCGGCCCAGCACCCGCTGGCCTCGACCCTGGTATCGAGGTCCCACGACGGCTCCTCGCGCCGCGCCGCGCTCGGTTTCTATAATTTCGCCGGCGATGTCGGCAAGGTGGCGCTGCCCGGACTCGTCGGCCTGGCTCTTCTCGCCATCACCTGGCGCCAGGCCGCCTTCGCCTGCGGACTTTTGGGGCTGGCCTCGGCCCTTGCCATATTCCTGGCGGTGGGCCGCCTCGGCAACGGCCAAGGGGCCGGCAAGGATGAAAACGGGGCCGGGGACCCGCCCAAGGGCTGGGGCATCAAGGACAAGACGGGCTTTCGCGCGCTGTCGGCCATCGCCGTCATCGACAACGCGACGCGCGCTTGCTTCCTCACCTTCATCCCGTTCCTGCTGACCGCCAAGGGCGCCTCGGTCCAGGAGATCGGCTTGGCCCTGTCGCTCATCTTCGGCGGCGGCGCCTTCGGGAAATTCATCCTGGGGCTGGTGGCGACGCGGATCGGCGTGGCGCGCTCGATCATCGTGACGGAAGTGGCGACGGCGGTTGGCATCGGGGTCATCCTCGCCCTCCCCCTGGTCCCGGCACTGGTCATCCTGCCGCTCGTCGGGGTGGCGCTCAACGGTACATCGACGGTGCTTTACGGCTCCGTCGCCGATCTCGTCGAGCCCGAACGCCATTCGCGCGGCTTCGGCCTGTTTTATACCTTCCTCACCGGCGCCGGCGCCGTCGCCCCGGCCATCTATGGCGTCGTCAGCGATTTCACCAATGTGCCGGTGACCCTTGGGATCGCCGCCGTCGTGGTGTTGACGACCATCCCGCTGACGCGGCTGTTGAAGCTTTGACCGGCGGCGTCCGTGGTCTGATATATTCCCCGCAACCCGTCAGGCCCCCAGTCAGGCCCCCAGTCAGGACAGAGCAGGAGAACGCCATGAATGCCAAC
>JADFPK010000173.1 GCA_022562375.1 Pseudomonadota bacterium | reverse complement strand
TTCGTCCGGGTGTTGGGCGAGGACCTCGTGCTGTTCCGCGATAAGACCGGGCGGGTCGGCCTCCTGGCCGACCACTGCTCCCACCGCGGGGCCTCGCTGCTCTACGGACGGGTGGAGGAGCGCGGCATCGCGTGCGCCTATCACGGCTGGCTCTACGACTGCGACGGGAACATCCTGGAGACGCCGCCGGAGCGCAACGACGCCATCATGCGCTCCGTCAAGCACACGGCGTACCCCGTCCAGAAGTTCATCGGCATGTACTGGGCTTACATGGGCCCCCCTCCTGCCCCGGTAATTCCCAAGTACGATCTCTGGACGCGGAAGGATGGCACGATCAATCATCTCAAGCAGCCCCGCCTGGACTGCAACTGGGTCCAGACGATGGAGAACTCGGCGGACCCGGTCCACGCCATGATCCTCCACCAGAACATCATCGGGCGCGACAGAGGGCCGGCTGCAAGCACCACGCGGGGCTTCATCGACTCGATAGAAAGCATCGACTTCCACGAGGTCTCCTACGGGTTGATGAAGACGCGGACCCCCAAGAAAGGCAGCCCTGAGATACACCCGCTGATCTTTCCCAACATGCTCCGCCAGGGAAACGCGATGCAGATACGGGTGCCCATCGACGACACCCATACGGAGGACTTCTTGGTCGTCTTCACGCCGTCCGAGGGCTCCTCGCTTCGGACAATCCGACGGGCCCTAGAGCGTGCGGGACTGGAGGTCTCCGTCAGTCGCTCAAGCAATGCGGTCCACGTTGCGGCAGTGGATCTCGTTGTTGCCGTCGAGGCGTTGAGCGGGTGGCAACTCGACCTTCACGCGGAGATTGCGGAACGCCTCAAGGCGGTGGGCAGCCAGGAGCAGAGCCTGAGAGATGCCCGTGCGATCCTGGATGAGATCAGCCAGATGGACCCAGACGAGTTGCTCCTCGATTTTCCGGAGCGAGACAAGCTCGACCCGCACCAAATCCAGGGCGTTGCTGTGGCGTCGCACGCCAAGATCCCCGGCCTTTGCTTATTCGACGAGCAGGGGCTCGGCAAGACTGTGACTACGCTGTTCGCGTTCCACCGGCTCCGAGAGCTCGGGCTCGTGGACATGATGCTCGTCTTGGCTCCCAAGTCGATGGCCTTCGAGTGGGCTCGTGACACGGAGCGGTTCTTCAGCTGGACCTATTCGGTCAGGGTCGCCGTCGGGTCGAAGGCGGAGAAGCAGCAATCGCTGAGACAGCGGGCGGATATCTACGTGACCAACTTCGCCACTGCCGTTGGCCTGTTCCTCCGACTCCAGGAGTTACTCGACTCGAAGCGTGGCCGTTCCTTGCTGGTCGTAGACGAGAGCTTCTTCGTAAAGAACCCCAAGGCCCTTCGCACCCAGGCGGTCAGAGGGCTTCGCCGCGTCGCGGTTCCAGTTCCGCTACCTCTATGTGTTCATACTCTTTCCGATTTACTTCTTCGCCCGGGTCCAGGGGATCGGCGCCGGGGAACGGGTGCTCAACCGGTTCGCGGCGGTGCTGATGCTGCTTTGCGTCATCGTGCCGCTGATGTTTTTGGCGAAGTTCTGGTTCGAGCCCCTGTGGTGCCGCAAGTGTCACCTCCACATTCCTTACCCCGCCTTCGCCGAGGACATTCGCCGCGCCGGCTTCGAGCGCGGCACCATCGTCTCCCACTTCTCGAGATACAAGAACGGCGGAATTTTGAGGCCGTTTTTCCCCGACGCCCGGATCATCGATCTCAAGCTCCTCGCCCTGGCCGACCCTCCGCGCAATATCGATGCCGGTCAGTGTCTGCTGATCTGGGACGATGTCGATGACGCCAGCGTCCGCCAAGGCGTGATCGCGCTGGCGGCGCGCCGGTTCGATGTCGAGGCGGCGGCGCTTCGGCCGATGCAAACCATCGCCAGGCCGATGGTCAATGGGCCCAAGCGTATCATCCGGTTGGGATTCATCTTGATACCGGAAGGCGCCGGGAAGTGCCGTTAGCACCGAAATCGATGGCGCTGGATGCGGCGCTCGAGCGGATCGGGCGGGCGCTGGCGACACCGCGTGGCTTCGTCGCCTTCCTTGCCGCCTACATCCTTCTGCAGTTCGCCCTTCGCGGCTACCTGCTGCCCTGCGCTACCGGCGATGACGTGGTCCAACTCGGCCTCTCGACGTCGCTCGAGTGGGGATACGGGACACGCAACCCGCCGCTCTATACCTGGCTGGTGATCGCCGCCCGGCAGGTGTTCGGCGCCACCCTGCAATCGGTGGCGGCGGTGAAGTTCGCGGCGATGTTCCTGATGTACCTGTTCCTTTACCTGGCCGCCCGCCGGGTGCTGGGCGGCGGGCCGCTGGCGCTGCTGGCGGCGCTCTCGCCGCTGGCGGTGAAGCTCGTCGCCTGGGACTCGGTGACGAATTACAGCCACACGGTGCTGGCCACCGCCATGTATGCCGCGACCTTCTATGCCCTCCTTCGCGTCGACGCCGATGGCCGCCCGGTCTCCTATGCCCTCCTCGGCCTATTCCTCGGCCTCGGACTGTTGAGCAAATACACCTTCGCGCTGTTCGCCCTGGCGCTGCTGGCGGCGGCGTTGTGCGATAGGGAACTGCGCGGACGCCTGTTGAACGCCAAGGCATCGATAAGCGCCGGGATCGCGCTGGCGATCGTGCTGCCCTATTTGCTCTCGATGCTCGACGGCGCCGATAGCATGGCGTCGTTGACCCGCGATGTTTTCGCCATTACCGACGGGCAGGACCGCCTCGGCGCCGCCTTGCGCGGTCTCGATAAGTTCGCCAGCGGCTATCTGAACTTCCTGTTCCCGCTGGCGCTCCTGTTGCCGCTCGGCTTCGCCAAGGCGTTCCGGCCGTTGTCCGCGGGCACGCCGCCCGACCGCTGGATGCGTATCCTCGGCCTATCCTTCGTCATCATGACGGCGGTCTACCTGGCCATCATCCTGGGCGCCGGGGCGACACAATTCAGGAAGCACTACATTCTCGTCTTTATCCTGTTGCCGATCTATTTCTTCGCCCGCGCCAGGGCGGCCGGCTTCGCGCCAAGCGCGCCGGCGCGGTTCACCGGCATCCTTCTTATCGTCGCCTTGCTGGGGCTTGGCGCCGTCACCGCCAAATATACCCTGGAGCCCGGAAGATGCATGAGGGCGTTGTCCTCGTCCTCACACGCGGCCGAGGGAGAAGCCCTTGGCCATGTGGTTGCGCACTGACCAGATGACCAGGGCGCCGGGCACGATGGTGAGCACGCCGGCGGCGGCGAGCAGGCCCCAGTCGAGGCCGGTGGCGCCGACCATGGCCGTCATGGTGGCGGCGATGGGTTTGGCGACCGTATCCGTCAGGGCGCGCGCCAGCAGCAGCTCGACCCACGAGAACATGAAACAGAAGAAGGCCGTCACCCCGATGCCGGAACGAATCATCGGCACGAAGATGGTCAGGAAGAAACGGGGGAACCCATAGCCGTCGAGATAGGCGGTCTCGTCGATCTCGCGCGGCACGCGCGACATGAAGCCTTCCAGGATCCACACCGCCAGCGGCACGGTGAACAGGCAGTGCGCCAGCGCCACCGCGATGTGCGTGTCGAGCAGCCCGAAGGCGGAATAGAGTTGTAAATAGGGCAACAGAAAGACCGCCGGCGGCGCCATGAGGCTGGCCAGCAGCCAGAAGAACATGTGCTTGTCGCCGAGGAACCGGTAGCGCGAGAAGGCGTAGGCGGCGGGTAGGGCGACGGACAGCGAGATCAGCACGTTCATCGCCACGGTGGTGATCGAGTTGATGTAGCCCGAATACCAGGCCGGATCGGTGAAAATCTTCATGTAGTTGGCGAAGGTCGGGTCCGCCGGGTACAGCGCGAACCGGTTCAGGATGTCGGCGTTGGTCCGGAGCGAGATGTTGAACATCCAGTAGATCGGCAGCAGCAGCAGCAGCAAATACAGGATCAGCCCGATGGCGCCCTTGCGCGGCCTCATCGCTTGGCTCCGGCGCCGAGGTTCTGGAGCGCCCGGTAGAACACCAAGCAGACCAGAAGCGCGATAAGGAAGTAAATGAGCGCCAACGCCGCCGCCGGGCCGAGGTCGGACGGCCCGGCGGTCAGCTTCAACAGGTAGTTCGACAGGAAGGTGGTCGAGCCGCCGGGACCGCCGCCGGTGAGCACGAAAGGCTCGGCGTAGATCACCAAGCTGACCATGAAGCGCAACAGCACGGCGATCATCAGCACCCCGCGCATCTTCGGCAGCTGGATGTGGCGAAACACCGCCCAGGCCGACGCCCCATCGATCCGCGCCGCCTGGTAATGGGCTTCCGGGATCGCCCTGAGCCCGGCATAGGCGAGCAGCGCGACCAGCGGCGTCCAATGCCAGACTTCCATCAACATCACCGTGATCCAGGCATCGAGAGGGGCCGCGGTAGGATCGAACCGGATGCCGA
>JADFPK010000172.1 GCA_022562375.1 Pseudomonadota bacterium | reverse complement strand
ACATGTTCCGATGGCACATCCGATGGCCTCGTGCGGGTGGTCCCAGGGAGGGCGGCGCTAATAGCGTTCCCGGGCCGGCGTTTCGCTGTAACCGGTAAGCTCCGTCAAGCCTCTGAAATCGTGAATCGTCGCGGTTTGGCGGCTAATTTCGAGAAGACCCTCGTGGCGCAGGGCCTGGAGGGTGCGGGAGACGTGGACCTTGGTCAGGCCGAGGGCGTCGGCGATGTGCTCCTGGCGCAGAGGGAAGGGGAAGGAGCCGTCGTTCACCATGCCGCGGTCGGCCAATTGATCGTGCAGCACGATCGCCAGCCGGGCGATCCGCTCCTTCGCCGTCCGCCGTCCGAGGTCCGAGAGCCGTTCGTCCGATAAGGCCTGGCAGGAGGCCGAATATCTCAGCAATTCCCACTCATATTCGGGCTTGCGCCTGAGAAGATCGCCGAACGTCTCGTAGTCGAACACACATAGGCTGACGGCCGTCAGGGTCCGCACCGAATGGGGCATGGCCTTGAACCACAGCATGTGCAGGCCGATGAAGCTCCCCGGCAACAGGAACTCGAGGATCTGGCGGCGCCCGTCGGGCAGGAGCTTGTAGGTGAAGGCCCAGCCGTCATAAAGCGTGAAGAGCTCGTCCGCTGCCTTTTCCTCGCGGTAGATGTTCCGCTTCGCTGGCAGCAGTCGCTGCCCCGCCCTGGCGGATTGCAGGAATTTGAGGGCACCGGCGGGCACGTCCGAATAGGACGCGAACCGGCGTACGGGACAGGCGTTGCAATCGCCCGGCAACAGTGGAGAGTCGTGAGTTCGTGCTTTGGCTAGAGCCATTTCCTCCCTTTCACTTCCGGCTTCTTTGGCGGAGAAACCCGCCCGTCCAATGTTTCGGCGTTTGGTTTTGGCGCCCCCCTTGGGCGGGCGGGACGCCTACCGATCGGTCCTATTCACCAATATAGCGTTCCTCATGGCTGACCGTAAAGATAATCGATCCGATTCCAAAGGCTTGGAGCAAAATATCTTCATAGGGAACGATCGCCGTCACCTTGACGACATCGATGTCCAGGGTCTCGGTCACGCCGTCGATCACCACCGTCACCGGCGTCGTCGGCGGTGCCGGCCCGGTGATGCAAACGGTCTGGTATGCGGTGGTATCTTTCACCACGTCCCAGGCCAACATGAGCGGGCTTTCGGTCGAGGCCGGGTTCATCTTGCCGTACATGGCGAGGTCCTTGGCGTCACCGGCGGGGGTCGTGGCCCCCAGCATGGCGCCGGTCGCCGCGCAGTTCACCTCGAACGGGGTCGCCTCGTCAAAGCCGGGTACGCGGGCAATATAGCGCGCCGCGTCGCGCACCGACTTGGTGACCACATGGTGCTGTTGCAGGGCGCGTCCGATATCGAAGATACCGAACAGGAACGGCATCAGGATCAAGAACAGGAACAGGGCGAATTCGACCGTGGCCGTCCCCGATTCCGAGCGGCTCAATCGTCTGATGAATTGCATGGTGCCAATATTGCTCATTTTCGCTCACCTGCGGTAAAGCTGGACGACGTCGCGGACCAGATTTTCCATGGCTCCCTCGTCCAGCGTGCCGAGAATTTCGGCATAAATCTCGGAATCACTGGGATTTTTCATCGGCTCGGTTAGGAATACGTAAACGAACTCGGGAATTTTGAAGGTGAATTTGCCGTTGGTGCCGATCCCGTTCGCTTCCAAGGCGTTACAGTTGGCGATCGCCACCGGCATGATCCGGCGATCCTGGAGCAGCGACCTGTCACGCAGCTTGACGGGAAAATAGCCGTATCCCGGGATCGCCGGAGGGGTCCCCTGGAAGCACTGTGCGTGGCCGTTCTCGGCGGTCTGGGCGGTCGGCTTGCCGCCGGCGTCGTAGATGGTCTTGGACGGCGTGACGACGGATTCAGGGGTCGATTCGACCTCGTAGCGATAGGTCTCGTAGCGCGTCGGCGGCCACGGCGTCGACCCGGTCGCCGAATCCCAGTCGGACGGCTTGCAACTCGGGTTGGTGTTTTGTTTGCAGCCGTGATTGATCCTGAAATATTCGCGGTAATCCCACTTGGCGTCACCGATGCGTTTATTGCCGTTGACGTTGCCCGCCACCGTCCCGCAATTCCCTTTGAGGTGACACTTGTCCCTCGGCATCCTCGTGGCTTCGGCGGACGGCAGGTCGGTGTATTCGCACGTCGTGGAGGTCCCGTTGACGTTTTTCGGCGGCTTGCCGCCCTGGGTGACGTTCGCCGCCGGGGCGAATCTGTCCTGGTTGCGCCACGGGTTGTTGCTGTTGTCTTTCGCCTGGGGCGTCCAGTAGTCGAAGCGGACATTGATGCCGGTGCGGACCATTCCCAGGGTCACACCCGATTTCGTCGTCGCCCGGTCCATGCCGACGCAGGTGCCATCGGCCGAGGCGAGAGCGTCCTTGATCGAGCTGGCGCCGCAGTTGGCCTGGCCCTCGGTGCCGGCGGGGCACAGCAGGCCGAAATTGCCCGGCGTCAGCGACCCGCCGCCGCCCTGGTGGAACATCTCCATCTGCCGGCCCTCGAGCGCGTTCATGTCGACCGGCAGGTCCATATCGGTGTTGCCCGGCGGTTCCGAGGGGTTGCACATGAACATCGGCGGAACGGTGCAGACCACCGGATTTTGTCCCGCCACCGAGTTTGCGGCGGTGACGGCGGTGGCGGGTCCGCCGACGACCTGGATGAGGAAATTCGTCACCTCCCGCGACCCGACATAGACCTCGATGAAGCGGGCGAGGCTGTCGGATGTGGTCAAATTGGCCGCCGTGATGGGATCGTCGTCGTCCACCGGAAGGTCCTTGAGGAACCTGATGCAGGGCGCCACCGGCGGGTCGGCGCACGGCTTGGGATCGACGACGACCTGTTTGCCGCCGCCGTCGGTGGCGAAGGTCTGGAGGTTGGCGGCGGCGCCGGCCGCGGCGGCGCGGGCCTTGTCGATGGCGCCGGGAAAGCGGCTGAGCTCCCGCGCTCCCGCCAGCGCCGCGGCGTCGGCGGCGCTCTGTAATTCCGTGTTCAATGTCATCAAACGGCCAAGATCCAGGGTCAGCGCCCCGACCCCGATCAGCACCGGCGCGATCAAGGCTATATAGATCACGATCGCGCCTTCGACGTCGCGGACCAACGACCGCAACCCGGTCGGACCGCTCATGTTCGGTCGGCTGTCAGTCATCAAATTCTCCTTCACCGCCGCCTCCCGCGATTCATGGCCGCCGGGCGGGCGCCCGCGGCCGGAAAACCAAAGCCTTATTGTTCTTATTCCTGACGGCGCCGGCGGCGGCACGCTCCGTCGGAGTGTGCCGCCCCGGGCATTCGGATTTTCCGGATCCCTGCCTTTAGAACGTCCCCGTATTACAGTTCGGGGCGTCGCCGAGGCAGGACGCCATGGAATTGAACAGGGTGCCGATGGCGCCGCTCATCGCCAGCACGCCGGCGATGATGAAGACGGCGACCAATGCCATGATCAAGGCATACTCGACGGCGTTGGCGCCGCCCTTGTCGCGAAGAAGGGTGACGATGGTGTGGTGAAAAATCGATAGCATGTGGAACCTCCTGAAGTCACTCCGATGAACCAAATCGCTAACACGCATGAACCTGGCAACGGTGATGGCGCCGGCCCGCCCCGATGGTTGGCGGGGTGAAGAGGAATCCCAACCTCGTCCCGGCTACGTCAGCGATGTAATACTTGTATAGCTGACATTTTCACTTACCGTTGTTTTCGGAGCCCATTATAGTAAATAATAGACACAATAACAACATCTTTTTTCTTAATAAACATGCTTAATTATTATTGTTAATGATTATGGTTAATTGCGAATTCATCCATGATTTCAATCATCTCCTAGAATCCTCGCATTTTATTTAAATTCGAATCTTTACTTTAGATGCAGGATGGCCGCGCCGCTGGGATCGAGCCGGTTTTTCACCGGCATCGGTGGCGCCGGGGCGGGTTCCGGCGAGCCGGCCAGGCGGGCCCGGTCAAGTCAAGAAGCGCCGTTTAGGTTGGCCCCGGAGATCGCGGGTGGCCCGACGATTCCGCTGTGGCGTCCGCGGCCCGCGGGATATAACTTAGGGCCGGCGACGGGGTCGCTCAGGAGGCGTTCTTTGAGATGAAAAAAATCCGCACGGCGGTCGTCGGCGTCGGCCATTTCGGCCGCTTCCACGCCGAGAAATATGCCGCCCTCGCGGCGGCGGAGCTGGTCGCGGTGGTCGATACAGACCGCGCCCGCGCCGAGCTCGTGGCCAAGGAATTGGGTGTCCGGCCGCTGTTCGAATATCGCGAAATCCTCGGCGAGGTCGACGCCGTCAGCATCGTCGTCCCCACCGCCCTTCATTACCAGGTGGCCAAGGCGTTTCTCGAGCACGGCCAGCATGTGCTGGTCGAGAAGCCGATCACCGACGATCTCGCCCAGGCGGACGA
>JADFPK010000171.1 GCA_022562375.1 Pseudomonadota bacterium | reverse complement strand
GTTCCGCCTTCACGGTGTGGCGCATCAGCGTCTCGCGGTCGATTTCCGGCACGAACCCCGCTTTCAGGACCATCGCGCCTTGTTCGAAACCAAGCGGGTCGGCGAACAGCCGCGCCTTGGGCTTGAGGTAGCCGTTCATCTCGCCGGCATTGTCGATCACCAGGCGGGCGACGCAGGCCTCCATCCAGCAGCAGATCTCGGCCGAGGTGCCGTCGCCCAGCACCGGCTCCATGCCGAGATCGCGGATACGCTTGAGCGCCGCCTCGAGGAGGTCCATACGGCCGAGCTTCTTGAGCTTGAGCTTGATGAAACCGATCCCCTCGATCTTTGCCGCCCGCTCGATATCGGCGACGCCATAGACCGATTCATCGAGCATCACCGGAACGGCCGAAACTTTGGCAACGGCGGCGTTGGCGGCCCAGTCATCGGCGCCGCAAGGTTGCTCGAAGAGCTCGATTCCCTCGGCGTCGAGCGCCGCCGCGAAGCGGCAGCCGTCCGATTCGCTGAAACCCCGGTTGGCGTCGATACGGATGCTCGCCCGGCCCCGCGCCGCCTGCCGGGTGGCGGCGACGCGCGCGAGGTCGCCGTCGACATCCTTGCCGACCTTGACCTTGAGCGTCGTGAACCCGTCTGCCAGCCTGGCCTCGACCTCGGCGGAGATTCCGTCCGGGTCCATCACGTGCATCGGCGTCAGCAAGGGCACCCGGGTGTCCTCGGCGAGCGTGAGGATGGGGCTCCCGGCGAGCATCTCCAGCGCGTTGAGCAATCCGCTCGCCGCCACCGGGCTTTCATCGATATGCCGGCTCACCCCGGCGATCGCCGCCGCCACCCGCCGGCCGATGAGGCCCTCCGCCTGGGCGCGGCAGAACGCCCAGCCGCCGTCGATGGTCTCGAAGCTGTATCCCGGGGAAATGTGGCCTTCGCCCCAGCCGACGCCCCCGTCGGTATCGCGCGCCTCGACGATGATGGGATCGAAGTCCTCATAGACCCGATAGGAGACGCGATAGGGCGTTACCAGCGGCAGCTTCACCAGATGGAGGGTGATTTCGCTGATGGTGGTCATGGCGGTCTCTCCCCGGCCGGTTCAGGGACTTCCGGGGCGAAACCCGCGCCCCTCTCACCGCCCGATCCTACCACTGCCCGGGCGAACCAGCCGACGATTCTTGCCTTCGGGCCGGGCCGATTTCTAACCGCTTGCGGCAGACATTCGCCGCCGGGTTTGCTAGACTGGAAATGCCGTCGGTTTTGCCGTCAGGGATCGGTCGAGGCCGGAGTTTCGTTGCTGATTTGACAGGATTGGGGAGAACCATGGAGTACAGGGCACCGCGTGAAATACCCACACCCCTCGCCAGCGGCCGCGAGCGGCTGAGCCGCTTGGCCGCATTCCTCGACGGGCTCGCACCGGAAAAACTCACCTTGACGCGATGGTATGGCGACGGCATCGGTTGCGCCGTCGGTCTGGCCGCCGCGCTCGACCCATGGTTCAAGGCCCAAGGCGTGCGCCTCGTGGACCAGGACGACTTCAAGCAATGCCGGCCGGTATATCAGGACAAGACCGACTGGCGGGCGGTGGCGAGCTTCTTCCAGATCGGCGTCAACGAGACGGCCCATCTCTTCGGCCGGCGAAGCTACGCCAAGCAGGCGCAACCGCACCCGTCACGAATGGCGGCGCGGATCCGCGCTTATCTTGCATGCACCGGGCCGGACGCCGGCCACGAACAAGCGAAAGTCACCCCCGGCCCGGCGCCGCGGGCGGTTTCGCGCCCACCAAGGACAGACGCGGGCGCCGACAAGATAGTGGTCCATGCCTGAGGGTGGAGTTTTCAAGCCGTGAAACGCCTTCTGATCGCGCTGGCGCTGCTTGCCGCCTTGGCGGCCGAGGCGGCGGCCGATTTCAAGACCGGCCTTTGGGCCTATCTCAGGGCCGACTACGCGATCGCGTTCGAGGAGTTCACGGCGGAGGCCGGGGAAGGCAATCCGGTGGCCCAGTTCAACCTCGGCCACATGTACGCCAATGGCGAGGGCATCGCCAAGGACGAGGCCGAGGCCGTCAAGTGGTACCGCAAGGCCGCCGAGCAGGGCGACGCGCTGGCCCAGTACCAGCTCGGCAGGGCCTACGCCAAGGGTCTCGGCGTGGCGAAGGACGACAAGGAGGCGGTCGACTGGTTCGAAAAATCCGCCGACCATGACTACGCCAAGGCCCAGTATAACCTCGGCGTCATGTACGCCCAGGGCCGCGGCGTCGACAAGGATGACGGCGACGCCGCCAAGTGGTACCGCGAGGCCGCCGAGCTGGGCCTGGCCCAGGCCCAGTACAATTTAGGGGTCATGTATGCCCGCGGCCGGGGCGTCTCCAAGGACCCGGAAGACGCCGCGAAGTGGTACCGCAAGGCCGCCCAGCAGGGTCACGTCAAGGCCCAATACAATCTCGGATTGCTCTATGCCGAAGGCGTCGGCGTGCCCAATGACGATGGGCTGGCGGTGAATTGGTACCGCCAGGCGGCGATGCAGGGCGACGCCTTCGCCCAGAACAACCTCGCCGACATGTACGCCAAGGGAAGGGGCGTGCCGGCAAGCAAGGCGGAAGCGATGAAATGGTTCCGCCGCGCCGCCGAGAAGGGGAACGATATCGCCAAGAAGAACCTCGAGATCATGGAGCAGGCACGATAGGGCGATAAAGAGGGTGAATAAAGGTGCCGGCATCACCAGATCAAAGGTTGCGGCGCTTGACCGTGGCCGGGCGGGGGATCGAGCCGCCGGACCCGGACTTTCGTCAAGCCGCAAGGGAGCGATGAGATGAGCATGCGCCAATCCATCGAGAGCAAGATCATCGCCGAGCTTTCACCCGAGCACCTCGAGGTGATCGACGAGAGCCATATGCACGCCGTGCCGCCGGGCGCGGAGTCCCACTTCAAGCTGATCATCGTTTCCGAGAAGTTCGGGGACGAGCCGCTCATCCGCCGCCACCGGAGGGTCAACTTCATCCTGGCGGCAGAGCTCGATGGTGGCTTGCACGCGCTCTCTCTCCAGACCCTGACCGCGGAGGAATGGCAAAAAAAGGGCGGCGAGACCGCCGCTTCCCCACCCTGCCTCGGCGGCGGCAAGGCCGACAAACGGCCCTAATACTCCCGTCTTATCAATGACTTGTCCCCCTTTTGAGCCCAGAGCCTAGGCCCGGATGCGTTCGCCCTTGGCATCGTAGGGCGGGCGCAGGTGCGCCGTGGCGGCGTGGCGCTCACCGGCGATGTCGATCTGGTAACGCCCGCTCTCGATGAATTCCCGGTCGGCCAACCCGTCAGCATTCCTGACATAGCCCATGGCGACGGCGCGGCCCAATGTGTGACCGTAGGCGGCGGACGTCACCTCGCCCACCGCCTCGCCGTCGCGCAGGATCAACTCCCTGCCGAAGGCGATGGCGTCCGCGTCCTCAAGCGTGAACTGGACCAGGCGGCGGGTGATCCCCGCTTCTTTTTGGCGCATCAGCGCCTCGCGGCCGATGAAATCGACGCCCTTGTCCAATTTGACGGCGAAGCCGAGCCCGGCCTCGTAGGGCGTGTAATCGGGCGTCACGTCGGCGCCCCAGGCGCGATAGCCCTTCTCCATGCGCAGCGAGTCGATGGCGTAATAACCGGCAAGCCGGAGGCCGAACTCGCCGCCGGCCTCGATCAGCGCGGTGTAGACCGCGACCGCGAACTCCACCGGCACGTAAAGCTCCCAGCCGAGCTCGCCGACATAGGTGATGCGGTGCGCCCGCAAGGTCGCGTAGCCGATGCCGATCTCGCCCCAGGTGCCGAAGGGGAAGGCGTCATTGCCGAGATCGGCGCCGCTGAGCTTCGCCAGCAACGCGCGCGATTTCGGCCCCATGACGCCGATCACCGCGATTGCCGAGGTAACGTCGGTGAGGACGGCGGAGGCGCCATCGGCGATATGGCGGCGGATCCAGTCGGCGTCGCGCGTCGTCTGGGCCGAGCCCGAGACGATGAAATAGGCGTCCTCGGCCAGGCGGGTGACGGTCAAATCGCTCTCGTACCCGCCGCGGCCGTTCAGCATGCCGGTATAGACGATCCGCCCGGCCTCGACCGCGACATCGTTGGCGCAGAGATTTTGCAACACCGCCTCGGCGTCCCGCCCCTGGAGCAGGAATTTCGAGAACGAGGTCTGATCGAAGATCGCGACCGCCTCGCGGGCCGCGCGGTGCTCACGGGCGGCGTAATCGAACCAGTTCTGACGCCCGAAGGAATATTCGACCCTGGGTTCGACGCCATCGGGGGCGAACCAGTTGGCCCGCTCCCACCCCATCTTGGAGCCGAAGCAGGCGCCGGCCCGTTTCAGATGCCGATAGAGCGGCGAGCGGCGAAGCGGCCTCGCCGATTCCATCTCCAGATTAGGCCAATGCATGGCGTAGTGCGTGCCGACGGCCTCGCCGACGCGCGCCGCGAGCCACGC
>JADFPK010000170.1 GCA_022562375.1 Pseudomonadota bacterium | reverse complement strand
CCCATTTTTTCATCAGGGGCCTTGGCGGCGCCATCGCGGCGCCTGCTTTTCACCCTGTCGATGGCGGTCTTGGCGGTCATTGCCCCCCCCGCCGGCGGCGAGGCGTCGGCCCAGGCGCGGGGCTTCGTCACCTTCGAGACCTCCGAGGTCGTGATCGAGACGCGGGACGGTAAGCGCCATGATTTCCGCGTCGAGCTTGCCCTGAACCAGCGCCAACGGACGCAGGGACTGATGTACCGGCCGAAGCTGGCGCCCGGCGCCGGCATGCTGTTCGATTACGGCCGGGAAACACCCATCGCCATGTGGATGAAGAACACGATCGTGCCGCTCGATATGCTCTTCATCGGCGCCGATGGCGTCATCGTCAACATTGCCGAGCGCACGGTCCCCGGCTCGCTGGCGACGATACCGTCCGAGGGCCCCGTGCGGGCGGTTCTCGAAATCAATGCCGGCACCGCGGCGCGTCTCGGAATCAAACCGGGCGACAGGGTTTTGCACCGGATATTCGATGGCGCCAGGCGCCGGCGCCGCTGAAGGGCGAATCCCGCCGGCGCCGGGCGGCCAGCATCGGGCGGGCGGCGAACCCGGCACGATCGCCGGGGAGGGCGCCGGGCCTTAGCTTGCCGTGGTTCGATGATGTGATGGGTGAGGGTGGCGGGGCGATCGGCGGCGGATGGCCCGCTTGGCCACCGCCGTGTTCAGGTGGCCGGTCCGGTGGCGATCAAGGGCAGGCTTTCCCAGCTCTCGCCGGCCGCCAGCAGGCAGGTCACGCCGTTGGGCATGGTGATGATGATCGTCCAGGTGTTGCCGGAACCCGAACTCAACACTTCGATCACGCCGCCGTTGTTGGCCAGGCCCATGGCCACCGGCGCCTCGGAATATTTGGTGTCGAGATGTCCCAACACCGCGGCCCGGGCGGTGCAAATGTTTTGCGCCTTCGCCGGAAGCGAGAGGGGCAGGACGAGAAGACCGAGCAACATCGCTTTCTTCAACATGTGGCGTGCCTTTCCTTCAGGCCGGAGGCGCACTCGCCGTCCGTAGCCATAATCGAACAGGCTACGCCGTTAACCTTAAAATTTAATTAAACCTTTCTTGGACGCCGGGATTTTTTAGGGCCGTTTTTCATAAGGAATTCTATTTATGTTTCGTGGCTTCCGGTCACTTCCTCGAATTTCGGCAAATTGTCGGGGAATGATTCGGCGGCACACCGCGTCGTTGCGGAAGCCCCGCCGGTAAGGACGGCGCGGCGCGCTACGGCGTTCGTGCCTTGCCCTCCGCGCGACAGAGGCCTTGCCGCGCGTTCGGGGTTCGTGTATCTGGGGGCGTCAATCCCGCCGGCGCGGCCGGAACCGTACGGCGTGGCAAAGGCCCGCCGGCGCCAGGGTCACGGGGCGTAGCGCAGCCTGGTAGCGCATCTGCTTTGGGAGCAGAAGGTCGCCGGTTCGAATCCGGCCGCCCCGACCAGTAAAACCAAAAAAGAAAAGATAGAAGAAAAAAGGGGCAAGTCTTGACCCCTTGATCGCAAGCCCACCGACCTCACTGTCCTGGGGTTAGCTATACGGAAAGGAAGGGATTTCCGCGCCTCGTATGACACGCGCCGTCATGGCTGCCATGGCGCCCGTTCTTAACCCTTGCTTGCTTTCGGCTTCGGCGGTGTCATGCGCCGGGGCTGTTTCCGGTGATAGCTTTGCACGACTTTTTCATAGGCGGGGATCTTATCCGCCTTGCCATTTTTGCGGAGCAGCTTGATGGCGTGTTGCTGCTCGGCAATCGCCCTCTTGAACTGGCCGGTTTCGGCGAAGGCCGCCGCCAGGGTGTCGCGAAATTCCCCTATGTCCTTGAGCCTGACGGCGGCGAGGGCGGCCTCGATCGCTTCCTTGCCATTCCTGACTTCGGCGTCGGGACTGGTGGCCAGGATCCAGGCCCGGGCATTGTGGCCCTCCGCAAACACCGTCAGACCGAGCGCCCTATCCATGTCTTTGAGCCCTTCGCGGTATTTCCCCCGGGCTAGGTTGTAGTTGGCCCGAAGCATGTAGATTCTGGGGGTTACTGTCCCCTTTTTGATGTGGGCATCGATGCCGTAGGCCAGGGCCTTGTCGCTATCCTGGTAGGCGAGATCAAATTGCTTGCGCTTGTGGCGGATCACTGCACGGTTGTTGTAGGCCACGGGGTCACGCGGGTTCAAAGCCAGTGCCGTCTCCAGGTCATTGAGGGCGGCATCATATTGCTCGGTCTCCATGTAGACGGCGCCGCGATTGACATAGCCCTTGCTGTCGAACGGGTCGGCCTTGATCGCCTGGTTGAAGTCCTCCCAGGCGCGCCGGATTTCTTCCCGGCGAACGAAGATCACACCGCGATTGAGATAGGACCACGCCAGACCGGGGTTGAGTTCGATGGCCCGATTGAAGTCCCCGAGAGCTTCATCTTCTCGGCCCAGCATCTGTAAAATCGCGCCGCGGTTGTTATGGGCCAAGGCCAGAGCCGCGCGGCCGAGGCGGCCCGATTGAATGGCCCGGGTACAATAGGGAAGATGGCTTTCCGCCGGCTGCTTGACACCTCTGGCGCAGGTCCGGGCATCCTCGATAGGGTTGGCGACAACCGGGCCGGACAGCAGCAAGAGTGCCGTCGACGCTAGGATCATTCGTTTCATGGCCATATCCCCCCATTGATGAGGCGATAAAGCCCTGATTATGCGGCCCGGTCGTTTCATAATCTTTAACCCTGGCCAAACCCTGCCGGATCAAGCCTGTTTCAGAGCCGATTTAGATCGATTTTGGGTCCGCGAGACGGGCATCCACCGAAACAGGACGAATCATTTTTTCGGTTGCCACTCCCGCGCCAGCCGTCGCGCCTCGACGATCTGAGCGGCGGTCATTTTCCTGGCTAAAATATCGCGGCTCTTGGCAGCCATGTCGCGTTCCGTACCCGGCGGCAGGCGAGAGGCAGCCAAGTCGAACCACATATGAGCCTGCACCGTGTCTTGCGGCACGCCTTGGCCTTTGCCGTACATGACGCCAACATTGTACTGGCCCGAGGCGTTGCCCTGCTCGGCTGCCTTCCTGTACCACTTCATCGCTTCGGCGTAGTCCCGCGGGACGCCCCGGCCTTCGTAGTACTTGCGGCCGAGGTTGTACTGGGAGTGGCTGTTGCCCTGCTCGGCGGCCTTCCTGTACCACTTCGCCGCTTCGGCGTCGTCTCGCGGAACGCCGCGGCCGTTGTTGTACATGAAGCCGAGGTTGTTCTGGGAGCCGGCGTAGCCCTGCTCGGCTGCCTTCCTGTACCATTTGACAGTCTCGGCGTAGTCCCGCGGAACGCCCCGGCCCTCACTGTACATGAAGCCGAGGTTGTGCTGGGCGCGGGCATTGCCTTGCTCGGCCGCTTTCCTGTACCACTTCACCGCTTCGCCGTCGTCCCGCGGAACGCCCCGGCCGTTACCGTACATGAAGCCGAGCTTGCCCTGGGCGATAGCTTCGCCTTGTTTGGCGGCCTTGCGATACCACTTCGCCGCTTCGGCGTCGTCCCGCGGAACGCCTTGGCCGTCGTCGTACATGAAGCCGAGGTAGCTCTGGGCGAGGGAGTCGCCCTGCTCGGCAAGTGGTCGAAACTCGCGCAGCGCGGTCCCATAGTCGCCACGATTATATGCCGCGACACCCTCGACGAACCCTGCCCAGGCCGGCGCGGCCAAGCCAATCAGAATGGCGAAGGTGAGTACGAGACGTTTCATTGGAGGCGTCTCCCGTTAGGCTATCACCATAGCGCAACCTTGGTACGGTACCAGGAGGCAAAAAGTAAAGGGGCGCCTAATGGGTGACCCCTTCGTGCGGCCCGGCGAGCCCGCCGGGCGGTGCGCGCGCCGGTTTGATGCGGCGGTCCGGTGGCGGCGAAATCGCCTGGTTTTCACGCCGCGATTCGCCGCGGCGGCTAAACGTGGTACCGTCACCGGCAATCGAACCACTCAATTGGGAAATGCCGGTTAAGTGAGTACCAGCACTGCGACCAGCGGCTTAGCCCGGCCCGGCCGGTCCGGGACCGGCGGCGACGGCGAGATCAGCATCCAGGCCTTTCGCGGCCGGCCCAAACCGGACTTGGCGATCCTGCTGCGTATCGCGCGCATGGCCTTGCGTTATCGCTGGCGCATGGCGGTCGCCATCGGCGCCACCATCATCGCCGCCACCTTCCAGTTGCTGGTGCCCCAGTTCGTCGGCGCCGCGGTGGACCATGCCCAGGGGATTCTCGCCGCCGGCCCCGGCGGTGACGACGCCGCCCGCGCCGCCCTTACCGTCGCCGCGTTGGCGCTGCTGGGGTCGAGCGTCATGCGCGGGCTGTTCACCATGGTGCACAATTACATGGGCGAGTCCGTCGGCCAGCACCTGGGTTACGAGCTTCGCCTGCTTTATTACGAGAAGCTGCAGCGCCTCAGCTTTTCCTTCCATGACCGGGTGCAAACCG
>JADFPK010000014.1 GCA_022562375.1 Pseudomonadota bacterium | reverse complement strand
CTGACGCTGCCGTCCGGGAATAGGAACATGTCCTCGCGCGCCGTCGAAGGAGCCGTCTCCCGGCCCTCGTAGGTCGAGACCTCCCCCTTGGCGGCGTCGAAATAGACGATGAAGGCGCCGCCGCCGAGGCCCGAGGACTGGGGCTCCACCAGCGTCAACATCATCTGCATGGCGATCGCGGCGTCGATGGCGCCGCCGCCCCGGCGCAGGATATCCAGTCCCGCCTTGGCCGCCAGCGGATTGGCCGCCGCCACCATGTGCCGGCGCGCCACCGCCACCTCGGGGGACCGGGATACCGCGCCGGCGGCATCGTCCGCGACCGAAGTCGTTGTGGGCGGCCCGTCCGGCGCGCAGGCGGCCACCATCCCGACGGCCGCCAAACTCAACAGCCGCCGCCAGGTCACGGAGGTTCTCCGGTAGGAAGAACCATCACCCGTCATTCGTTCGTTCGATCCACCCGGCAATACGATCCCCGATCCTTCCGCGCCCAAAGCCAACCGCCGGCGTTAATCATAGATGCGCCGGGTGTGGGGGGCCAGAGGCTTAAGGCGCTCACGGCCAATCCGGGTCAATCCGGGCCAATCCAGCCGATTCGGGCCAGTCCTGACAATTCGGGCGAATCTGGGAGAATCCAGGCGAATCAAGCCATCTCGGGCCAATCCAGAGGTTGCCAATTGGGGCCATTGGGAACACATTAAGGGGGTAATGGATTCAGGCTTGGCGATGGCATGGAGCGTCTGGGAACTCACCGTCACGGCGACAGATTCCTCGGCCTCACCATCGAAACCGTCAGCCGCACCCTGACCCAACTCAAGAACAAGGGGGTTATTTCGCTGATGGACAGTGGCCATATATTGCTCTCCAGACCCCAAGAGCTGGAGGATCTGGCCGAAGGTTTCTGACCGCCCGATGGACCCTCGCGGACCTTTACCGCCGGTGTTTATGGATCGGCCCCGGGACCGCAATGGCAGGTGTGGAAGGCCAGGGAAATGGGGTAAGCTGGGGCCATGAGACAGTTTGATTTTTAGCGGAGGATGGCTGTGTCGACGCTTGGGCGCAAAAGGCCGATGACCGTTCCCGCCATCGCGGCGCGCAAGGGCGGCGAGCCCATCGTCTGTCTCACCGCCTATTCGACGCCGATGGCGCGGTGCCTCGATGCTCATGTCGATCTGTTGCTGGTCGGCGATTCCCTCGGCATGGTGCTGTACGGCATGGAGAACACGCTCGGCGTCACGGTCGAGATGATGATCAACCACGGCCGGGCGGTGGTGCGCGGCCGCGAGAACGCCTGCGTCATCGTCGATCTGCCTTTCGGCTCCTATCAGGCGTCGACGTTCGAGGCCTACCGCACCGCCGCCCGGGTGATGGCCGAGACCGGCTGCGACGGCGTCAAGCTCGAGGGCGGCGTCGAGATGGCCGAGACCGTCGCCTTCCTGACGGCGCGCGGCATCCCCGTCTTCGGCCATGTCGGCCTGATGCCCCAGTCGGTGAAAAGCATGGGCGGTTACAAGGTGCGGGGCAAGAACGCGCCCGACTCCGATCAGGTGTTGCGCGACGGCAAGGCGATCGCCGAGGCCGGCGCCTTCGCCATCGTCATCGAATGCACGGTCGAGACGTTGGCGCGGGAGCTAACGGATGAACTTGCCATCCCGACCATAGGCATCGGCGCCTCCGCCTATTGCGACGGCCAGATCCTGGTCACCGACGATGTCCTCGGGCTGTTCACCGAATTCACCCCCAAATTCGTCAAGCGTTACGCCGATCTCGGCAGCCGGATCGAGGAGGCGGCCGAGGCCTACGCGGCGGATGTCAAGGCCCGCAGATTCCCCGGGAACGAACACTGCTTCGGGCTCGCCCAGGGGCCGAAGCGCGCTTCGGGTTAGCCGAGCCCACCTTTTCGATCTAAGTCCGATGACCCGTTCGACCGCTTCGCGAACTCCGATGGCAGGCATCGAAACCCTACGCGACGGGGCGGCCATGCGCCGAAGGATCGCCGCCTGGCAATCGGCGGGAGAGCGCGTCGGTCTGGTGCCGACCATGGGCGGTATCCATGACGGGCACCTGGCGCTCGTCCATGCCGCCAGGGAGGGGTGTGACCGCGTCGTCGCCACCTTGTTCGTCAATCCCAAGCAGTTCGGCCCGTCGGAGGATTTCGCCACCTATCCGCGCGACGGCGCGCGCGACGCCCGGTTGCTCGCGGACGCGGGCGCGGCGCTTCTTTTCGCGCCCGACGTGGAGGAGATGTACCCGCAAGGTTTCGCCACGCGCGTTTCGGTCTCCGGCGTGACCGAGGGGCTCTGCGGCGCCCATCGTCCGGGCTTTTTCGACGGCATCGCGACGGTGGTGTGCAAGCTGCTGATGCAGGCGTTGCCCGATGCCGCCTATTTCGGCGAGAAGGACTATCAGCAACTGCGGATGGTCCGGCGCATGGTCGCCGATCTCGCCATTCCCGTCGACATCGTGCCGGTGGCGACGGTGCGCGAGGCCGACGGTTTGGCGCTGTCCTCGCGCAACGACTATCTGACCGATAGCGAACGGCGGAACGCCCCCACCCTTTACCGGGTGCTGAGCGCCATCGCCACCCGCCTCGAAGGGGGCAAGGGAAGCGTCGCCGATCTGACCGTTTGGGGGCGTGGCGAGCTTGAAGGCGCGGGTTTCGGCCCCATCGATTACCTCGAGGTGCGGGACGCCGATACCCTTCGGCCGGTCGAAATCCTCGAGGCACCCGCCCGTGTCCTCGCCGCCGCCTGGCTCGGCAAGGCGCGTCTGATCGACAATGTCGCGGTGCGCCCGGCCCCTTAGCCCATTTTCGCGCCCGTTCCTATAGGGCGATCGCTCAGCGCGCCTGTTCGGGGACCCGGCGCAAAAGAAAAGGCCGCCCGGCCGGGCGGCCAATTCCTGAAAGAAGGTCGTTCGGGGCGCTTAACGCACGTAGATGTGGACCTCGCTGGTCTGGGCGTCGGGGCTGGTGGTGGCCGACATATTCACCCGGTCGGCGGGAAGACCCATGTCCGTCAAGGTGCGCAGCACGTTTTCGGCGTTGCGCTTGGAGGTGCTCGATCCCAACGCCACCTGCGCCGGCGAGCCCATGTAGGGGGTCACGGCGACCAGGTCGAAGACCGCCTGCGGCCGGCGCTCGAGCGCCCGTCTCATCGCCGTATAAAGCGCTTGCTGGTACTCGACATCGGGACGGTCGAAGCGGATCACCACCAGCGGCCCGCTGGTCCGGCCCACCGGCCCGGCGCGTCCCGTCATGACCGCTCCCGGCCCGCCCTGGAAACCGCTGCGCCGCGACGGCGCCGTCGCGGCGAATGCCCGGTTCGAGAGGCTGGTGCCGAGAATCTCGCCGTTCTTGATGGCCAGCGACAGGGTCGTCAGGTTCTTGCGCTCGTTGCCGATATAGTTGCTTTGGCGGTTGATGTCCTCGCTCAACTCGTTGAGCAACCGGTCGATCAACACCACGGTGCGGTTCACCTCGTCCTCGAGGATCGCCAGCTGGCGATGGTCTTCGTCGACCGCGCCGGTAAGCCCGTAGGTCGCCCGGGTGGATTCAAGGAGATAACCGGCCATCGCCGAGTCCGAGGCCACCCCGTTGGCCAAGGTGTTCATCCTGGCGATGTCGCCGCTGATCTGGTCGAGCTGTACTTGCGCCGCGTTCCATTGGCTGACCAGGACCGGGTTGCCGGGCGTCGTGCCCACCTGGAGGCGGGAGTTGATCGCCGCGACCGTGCCGTGATAGCGCTGCGAGTTCTGGACCGTCAGGTTGCGGACCCTCTGGAGGCGGGTGTTGTGCACGGTGATGCTGCTCTGCATCTGAATCAGGTCGCCCCGGAGCTGTGCCACCTTCCTGCCGACCAGGGTGCCCGTCGGCTGTCCCGGCGTGACCGGCGTCGGCTGGAAAGTGGTGGTGCCCATCGGTGGCGGCGCCCCGGCCGTGACCAGCGGTCTCGCCGGAGGGGTGGCGGGGGTGTAAGCGGGCTGTTGGGCTCTCTCCGCCGGAGAAGGCGGAATCTGTACCTGTTCACGCGGCGCCTCGGGCTCGTCCCCGAACAGATCGGGGAACAGTGAGTCCGAGATGAAGGAACAACCCCCTAGGATCGCCGCCGCCGCGATTATCGTCGCGTGCCTTGTCAATTGGGCCATAGGAATCAGTTACCTATTCGATGATGTATGGGTGAACGCTCCTCGACGGTAGATAGCGGTCTATGGGTGGTCAAATTCGTTCACAAACCCCTAATTTCCGTTGATACTAGTTAATCAAATCGGCGGCTACAAGTCCGATTTGCCTTCAGGGCTGTCAGGGCCCCCTCGGGCGAGCGCAAAATGACGGCACGCGCGGTGAGTTGATGTTGCCAAGACCGGTTGATTTGAGTAGTGTCGCGGCCCTTCGATGGGTGGCCGCCGACAGGCTGAAATTCCTTTTGTTTCCGCCCTTTGCGCCCGTAGCTCAACTGGATAGAGCGCTAGACTACGGATCTGGAGGTTGGGGGTTCGAATCCTCCCGGGCGCGCCAACCCTTTCCCACGATGTAGTCCGCCAAAGCGGCGGAAAACAAGGGATGCGGCGGCGGTCACTGGCGATGCCATCCGCGCATGACCGCGCCCAGCCACGGGGCGAAACTACGCCTACTGCGTTGCCGGGACCTTGACTTGACGCTTCCAACAAGGCGGCAAATGGTCGGTCTGAAGGGCCGGCGATGAAGGGCAAGATCGCCGAGCGCGCGGTCGAAAGCATCTGAGGTGTCGAGGGTGAGTCCCGATGGCGTCGCGGCCGGCTCGTTACCAAAGCCCTTCGGCGTCCAGGTCGGCCAAAAACGCGCGCGCCGCCTTCATCGGCGTCATGGCCTGGCGACTCGATGGGCCAATGCCAATCTTGAAAATGTCGAAGATACCCATCGTGCCGGCTCACTCAAGACGGCCCGTGCCGGGCCTAATCGAACGGCGCATAATCGAGCTCGATCCAATAAGGCTGATGGTCCGATCCCCGGGCCGTCTCATCGATCCACGCGCCGAGAACGTGGCTTTCCATGGATTGGTCGACGAAAGCATAATCGAGGCGCATGCCCGGCGCGTCGCTGGACGATGGGTTGGGGAAAAGATTGGCGGGAAAGGTAACGCCTTCACCTTCATCATGCCCCGCCGCGACCCAGGTATCGATGAATTCCTCCGAGGACGATAGCCGGCCAAGATCGCCATCCTTGGGACCGACCAGATAGTCGTACTCGGAGTCTTTGGCTTCGAGGTTGAAATCCCCGAGTAAAACGAAGGATTCGGGCATCGGCGGCGGGGCGGCATCCTCTTCCCACAAGGTATGCGCATGATGTTCCCACAGGGAATGCGCAAGATCACCGGTCCACGCGCCGCCCTCGGCCGGCGCACGGCGAATGGTGTCGCGTATGGAGATGATTTGCGACACACGATCATGCTGCGAACGCGCGCCCAAATGGGCGTTATATATTCGCAAGGCGCCATCGCGTTGCAATTTGACGACGCCCTCGAAAACCCCGACGACCATGTTATGGCGCTGGCGCAAGGCCGATTTCGGCAACGGGAAAAGCCTGGTGGACAGGATCGGTGTTTTCGACAAAATCATATTGCCGAACTGTCTGCGAACATTTTTTATCCTGCCGTCGGGCTGGGGGATACTCGCGTCAACATCGAAATATGGGCCGTAAGCCCAATAGTATTTGTTCAAAATTTTCCCGAGTTTTGCCGGTTGATCGACGTTGCCGCTGCGTTTCCAATAGCGCTCGACTTCCTGCAGGGCGATGATATCGGCGCCATCGACGTCGCTGGCGATCCTTTCCGGATCGAAACGACCGTCCTTGCCGAGCCCGAACTGGATGTTGTAGGTGACGATTTTCATTGAACCCGCTCGCTAAATTCTTTCGCTACGGAAGACTTGGGACCTAGGACGGCAAGCGAACGCTGCCGAATCTGGTCTCGGCCCAGCGCGCCAAGCGCAGAACCGGGTAGCAGTAAGCGAAGTACAAAAGCGCGGTCATGCCGTAGATCACCATCAGTTCCCTGGGATGGCGCTGGGTGGCGTGCTCGCCGGCCCGGACCAGTTCGGCGATGCCGATGACCGAGACGATGGACGTACCCTTGATGATGATGACGTAAACACCGCCCATGGGTGGGATCATCAGTTTCAGGGCTTGCGGCAGTACCACATGCCACATGGATTGAACAGCCGTCATTCCGGTCGAGCGCGCCGCTTCGCTCTGGCCCGGGGGCACCGCCTCGATCGCCGCGCGCACGATTTCCGACACGTAAGTCGAGGTATACAGGCTAAGCGCGATCACCGCCGCCGGAAAGGCTTCCAGCTGTAGCCACGAAATTCCGGTCGCCGGCAGCACGAAATAAATGACATAGAGATGGACCAGGAACGGCGTCCCCCGTAAGGCATGGATATAAAGTCCCAGCGTCATGGAAATGGGCCGGCCGCCCACCGTGCGCAGCATGCCGACGACGAAGCCCAGGATACTTCCGCAGATAATGGTGATCAGCGAAATTTGGATGGTCATCCACAATCCATCCAGAAGGAAGGGCAGGGTCACCGAAATCACATCGAATACGGTCATATCAGCCCCGAACCCCGCCCAGCTTGCGCTGAGCGAAATTGGAGAAAATCAGCATCACCCCGTAAATCGCCAAATAGCAGACGGCGACCGTCAGGAACGCCTCGTTGGGCATCAGCCGCTCGCTGAGAACCGTCAGGCCGGCGCCGAAAAGCTCGAAGACGCCGATGAAACTGACCAGCGATGAGTCCTTGATGAGAACCGCCGTCTGGCCGAGCAGCGGCGGCACGACATTGGCGAAAGCCTGCGGCAGGACGACGTAACGCATGCGTTGCAGATAGGTCATGCCGACGGACTGGGCGCCCTCGACCTGGCCCTTCGAGATGGACTCGATGCCGGCGCGGATGATCTCGCTCATGTAGGCGCCGGCGTTGAGGCCGAGCGCGATGATGCCCCCTTCGAGCTCGTCCAGGCGGCGGCCGAGCAGGGGCAGCGCCGGCAGGCTGAAATAGATCACATAGATCTGGATGAGCAGCGGCGTCGAGCGGATCGCCTGCACGTAGCCCGCCGAGATGCGCCACAGGATCGGGTTGGCGGAAATCCGCATGATGGCGGCCGCCGTGCCGATGGCCAGGGACAAAACCAGCGAAATCAGAGAAATCCAGATGGTCGCCGATATGCCCCGCGCGAACTCCGGTACATACTGGACGGCGACGCGCCAGTTGTAGAAATCGAGGATCCAGTCCATATCCGCGACTATTTCATACCCGCTTCATGACAACGAAAAAGGGGGCTCCACCATGCTGGCGGAACCCCCGGTGTTGGCGCGAAGGCACGTATCCTCGCCTATATTTTGGCTATTTCTTCTTCGGCACTGGCGTGCGTTCTTTCTTCCATTCGGTGCTGAAAATCCAGTAATCCTTGAGCTTGTCCATGCGCCCATCGGCCTTGATCAACATTAAGTAGTTGTCCATCCACCGGACCAGGTGGGTTTCATCGGGCCGGGTGGCGAAGCTGAGCGGTCCTCTATCGGGTGCCCCATCGAGGATCTTGAATTCCGGATACTCGACCATATAGCCTTTCGCCGAAGCCTCGTCGTTGATCCCGGCATCGGCCCGATCGGCCGAGACCGCCTGGGCGACGGCGGGCCCGCCACCGGCGAATTCCTTGATCGTCGCCAGCGGACACTTTGCCTTGAGCACGCCGACGTTGCTGGAGCCCTGGACCACGGCGACCGAGACGCCCTTGACGCAGGCGTCCTTCCAGGACACGAACGATTTGGACTTCTTCGAGTAAATGACGTTCCGGCTGTACATGTACGGTTGGGTGAAAATCAGAACCAAAGCACGCTTGGGCTTTGGCGTCATGTCGGCGGCGAGGAAATCGGCCTTGCCCGAAATGACGGCCGGGATCAGTCCCTTCCAGTCGTAATCGAGAAGCTTGAGCTTGACGCCCATGTCCTTGGCCATCATCTGGACGAGCTCGACCGCGAAGCCGGTGCGGTTGCCCTTGGTGTCGACGTAACTCACCGGCGGTCCCTGGGTCTGAACGGCGACCCGCAGTTCGCCGCGCTTGACGATGTCCTTCACCACGTCGGCCGACGCCGATTGGGCACCGATGCCCAGTCCGAGCGCGCCCAGTCCCAGCGCCCCCAGTCCTAAGCCGAAAAATTTGGTGATTTTGTTCATTTCTCTGGTCTCCCTTTGATCGTTGACTCCCGCTGCTGGCGGCGCTTTGGCCGCCTTCGCCAGGGGGGTTTCCGAGTTTTCAGCCCAACTGGTATATACCAACTGATGATCATGGCCTATACCGAATAACACCAGCCTTGAGAACTCGTTCTGGGTGGTTGGATACTACTCTAAAGGATCTGGCTGAGGAACAATTGCGTGCGTTCATGCCTCGGATTGTCGAAAACCGCCTCGGGCGTGCCTTCCTCGATGATCGCGCCCTCGTCCATGAAGATGACCCGGTCGCCGGCCTCGCGGGCGAAACCCATCTCGTGGGTAACGACGACCATGGTTGTTCCGTCGGCGGCCAACTCCTTCATCAGGTCGAGAACGCCGCCGACCGTTTCCGGGTCGAGCGCCGACGTCACCTCGTCGAACAGCATGACCTTGGGTGTCATCGCCAGCGAACGGGCGATGGCGACGCGTTGCTGCTGTCCGCCGGAAAGCTCGCTCGGGTAGTTGTCCCCCCTGTCGCCGATGCCGACCCGGTCGAGCAGCCCGTGGCCGATTTTTTCGGCTTCCTCCCGCGTGCGCTTGAGGACGACCATTTGCGGCATGGTGATGTTCTCCAGCGCCGTCTTATGCTGAAACAGGTTGAAATGCTGGAAGACCATGCCGACACCCTGGCGTAACTTATTGAGGTCGGTCTTGGAACTGGTCAACTCAACGCCGTCGATGACGATGGTGCCGCTGTCCACCGTTTCGAGTCCGTTGAGTGCGCGCAGGAAGGTGCTTTTTCCCGACCCGCTCGGCCCGATCACAACCAGGACTTCTCCCTTATCCACGTGGTTGGTGACATTCCGCAACGCATGGATGGGCGGACGCCCCGGGATTTTGAACGTCTTGCAGATATCGTTGACCACGACGATCGGCGTCTGCTCCGGCATTTCGTGCATCCGCTCTACATGACTCTATTCGTTGGCGTTTTCCCGGACCTTGCCGCCGCCGAGACGCAGATTTCGATGGCATCGTGACGCCAAAATTCCTGATCGAACTCAACCACCTCGTTGAATTGATCGAGAATGGCGCGCGACAGGTAAAGACTCGGCGTTCCGACAGCGACTCCAAGCGCTTTGGCCAGGGTCTCCGATAGCGCCGTCGGACGCATATTGATCCGTGCCCGATGCTCGATAATGCCGTATTTCCGCGACATCAAATCGGTCATCGATTGATCGAGCGGCCAATCCAGAAGACCCGGACAACGCTTCGCCTTGATATGAATTCGTTCAACCAATACGGCCCGCCCATCGACCGTCCTGAGGCGGCTGATGACATAGATGGGGTCGCCGATGGCACAACCCAGATGGGAGCATTCCCACCGGGAAGCGGCGACCTGTTGCTTGGACAGGACGGTCGTGCCGGCCACCCGGCCCTGCTCGGCAATACTTTCGGTAAAGCTGGTGTTGGCGGTCGGATCGTAACGGATGCGGGGCGGCGAGACGAACCATCCGCGCCGTTCCTCGCGAAAGATCAGGCCTTCGGCCTCCATCCGCATCAATGCCTGGCGCGCGGTCACCCGGGTGATGGAAAATTCCTCGGCCAAAGTCCGTTCCGGCGGAAGCTTGTCACCCGGAGTCAGCGTGCCCGCCTCGATCATTGCCGCAAAATGGTCCCGGAAACGCATGTAGTGCGAAACCTTGCGGTCCAACGATTTCGGCGGTTCATCTGGTGTAGACCAGTGGATCGTCTGTGGTATAGTCCAGGCCCTATTCATCGCCGGACTCTATAGTTTAGCGGCGCTGCGAGTCAATAAACGGGAAACCGACGGGAAAGGTTCGGGAGCCGATCCTCGGGCGAACCGCGAAACTGAATGTCTTGACCCGGTTGTGCGATGAAAAAGGTTTGCTGCCTTCCGACGTGCTCGCCGTCGGCGACGGGGCCAACGATATAAATATGGTCAAGGCGGCCGGCATCGCGCGTCGCCTTCCACGGTTCCGACTCCCTAAGAGAACAGGCGAATGCCTGCATCGATCATGGCGACCTGACGGCCCTTTTGTATATCCAGGGGTTCCGCAAGGCGGAATTCGTGCTTTCATAGAAACCATGACCCACTTTTCCTTTCTCACCCTGGTTCGGAAAGCCTTTGGCGCCGACAAGGACTGGCCCCAGCAATGGGCCAAGCCGGTGCCGAAAAGCGGCTACGACGTGATCATCATCGGCGCCGGCGGGCACGGCCTGGGCGCCGCCTATTATCTGGCCCGGGACCACGGCATCACCAATGTCGCGGTGCTCGAAAAAGGCTGGCTGGGCGGCGGCAACACGGGCCGGAACACGACGATTATCCGGTCCAATTATCTTTATGACGAAAGCGCCCGGCTTTACGATCACGCGCTCGACCTCTGGGAAGGGTTGAGCCAGGACATCAACTACAACGTCATGTTCTCGCAGCGCGGCGTGATGATGCTGGCCCACACGGTCCATGAGGTGCAGGTTTTCAAGCGTCACATCCATGCCAATCGCCTTAACGGGGTCGACAACCAATGGCTGAGCCCGGAACAGGCGAAGGCGTTTTGCCCGCCGCTGAATATTTCCTCGACGGCGCGCTATCCGGTGATGGGGGCGGCGTTGCAAAGGCGCGGCGGGGTGGCGCGCCACGATGCGGTGGCCTGGGGCTATGCCCGGGCGGCGGCGGCCCGCGGCGTCGATATCATCGAGAACTGCGCGGTAACGGCCATCCGCCGGGCGCCGGACGGCCGGGTAACCGGCGTCGAGACGTCTCGCGGCCCCATCGGCGCAAAAAAAATTGCGGTCTGCGCGGCCGCCCATTCCTCCCTGTTGATGAACATGGCGGGTCTTCGGGTGCCGATAGAATGTTTTCCCTTGCAGGCCCTGGTCTCGGAGCCGATCGCGCCGGCCTTCCCGTGTGTGGTGCTGTCCAACACCGTCCACGCTTACATCAACCAGTCCGACAAGGGCGAGTTGGTCATCGGCGCGGGCACCGATCAATACCAGTCCTACTCGCAAGGGGGACCGTTGCACTCGATCGAGCACACCGTTGCCGCCATTTGCGAACTGTTTCCGATTTTCATCCGCCTGCGCATGTTGCGTCATTGGGGCGGGACGGTCGATATCACGCCGGACCGTTCGCCGATACTCGCCAAGACGCCGGTTCCGGGTCTGTACCTCAATGGCGGTTGGGGCACCGGCGGATTCAAGGCGACGCCGGGTGCGGCCCATCTTCTGGCCTGGACCGTCGCCAAGGACGAACCCCATCCGATCAACGCCCCCTTTACGATGGAGCGTTTCCGCACCGGACGATTGATCGATGAAGCGGCGGCCGCCGCCGTCGCCAACTAGAACGCACAAAGAGACGAAGCCGGTGCTACTGATCAGATGTCCATACTGTGAGCAGGACCGTGCCGAGGTCGAGTTTTCCTACGCCGGTGAGGCCCATATAGAGCGCCCCAGTGATCCGTCCGCCCTGAGTGACGCGGAATGGGAGTCCTTCCTGTTCCTCCGTTCCAATCCGCGTGGAACACATTTTGAACGCTGGTATCACATTCATGGGTGCGCGCGGTATTTCAATGCCGTGCGGGACACCGTCAGCGACAAGTTCGTTATGACATACGAGGCTGGAAAACCACGCCCGACCAAGCTTGAAATCGAGGAAGCCAAGAAATGAACGCCTACAGAACTTCCAAGGGGGGGCGGATCGAGCGCACGGTTGCCGTTTCTTTCAGCTTTGACGGACAGAAATATACCGGCGTCGATGGCGATACCCTGGCTTCGGCGCTACTGGCCAACGGCGTTCATTTCGTTGGCCGCTCTTACAAGTATCACCGTCCCCGGGGCATCATGTCGGCCGGGTCCGAGGAATCCAACGCGCTGGTGGGCATCGATCGGGGACCGGGCCGTTACGACACCAACACCCGCGCCACGACACAGGAATTGTTCGAGGGCTTAAAGGCGGACAGCCAACATTGCTGGCCGTCGCTGCGATGGGATTTAGGCGCGCTGAACGGCCTTGGCGGGCCGGTCATGTCGACGGGCTTTTATTATAAGACATTCATGTGGCCGAAATCCTTCTGGCGCAGGATTTACGAGCCGATCATCCGGAAATCCGCCGGGCTGGGCCGGGCGCCGCGCGTGGGTGATCCGGATTCCTACGCCAGCCGTTACGCCCACTGTGATGTGCTGATTGCCGGCGCCGGGCCCGCCGGGCTGGCGGCGGCCTTGGCGGCTTCGCAAAATGGCGCGAAAGTCATTCTTGCCGATGAGCAATCGGAACTCGGCGGCGGCTTGCTGTCCGACCCTTATTGCCGGATCGACGGCGAAGATGCCTGGGCATGGCTGGCAACCGCCGCGGCAAAATTAGCGGCAAGAGCCAACGTCACCGTTCTGACACGCACCACCGTAGCCGGATATTATCACCAGAATTTTCTCGGCCTGGTCGAGCGGCTGAGCGACCATATCGGGGCGCCGCCTCCGGACGCGCCGCGTGAACGCATGTGGCGGGTCCGCGCCAAACGGGTCGTTCTGGCGACCGGCGCCATCGAACGGCCGCTGGTTTTTGCCGGCAATGACCGTCCCGGCATTATGCTCGCCGGCGCCGCCAGGACCTACCTCAACCGCTATGGCGTGATCGTCGGCCATCGGCCGGTGGTCGTCACCTCCCATGATTCGGCCTACCAGGCCGCCTTCGACCTCGCCGCCGCCGGGATCGGTGTCGGAGCGATCATCGACGTCCGCAAGGATGTCTCGCGCACATTGCTCGAGCGGGCCGAGGGGTTGGGAATAGAGGTTTTGCCGGGACACACCGTGACCCAGGCGCGGGGCCGGTTGCGGGTCTCCTCGGTGAATGTAACTCCGGTCGAGTCTCCCGGATCGGCCCGCCGGATCGGTTGCGATGCCTTATTGATGTGCGGCGGGTGGACGCCGAGCGTTCATCTTTTTTCCCAATCCAGGGGAACCCTGTCCTGGCGCGATGACATCGGCGCCTATGTGCCCGGCGTTTACGCCCAGAACGCCCGATCCATCGGCGCCTGCGATGGCCGATTCCGCTTGTCCGAGGCCTTGAACGATGGCGGCGGCGGCGAATCCCGCGCCTACACGGTAGCGAATGATGAGCCCTGTTCGGGGATTTCCGTCGGTGAACTTCCGGCCTCCGCCGATCCGGCCGGCATCAAGGCGTTCGTCGATTTCCAGAACGACGTGACCGCCAAGGACGTTCGTCAGGCGGTGGGCGAGGGCTTTCATTCGATCGAGCACATCAAGCGCTACACCACCACCGGCATGGCCACGGATCAGGGCAAGACGTCGAACCTGAACGGCCTGGCGATCGCTTCCGAGGCCCTTGGCCGGGCAACCGTAGACGTTGGCTTGACGACTTTTCGTCCCCCTTATACGCCGACGTCGTTCGGCGTCTTTGCCGGACGCAGCCGGGGCGATCTGTTCGATGTGACGCGCAAGAGCCCGATCGACGGTTGGGCGGAAAAGCACGGCGCCGTCTTCGAACCGGTCAGCCTTTGGCGCCGGGCCCGGTATTTTCCGCAAGCCGGCGAGGACATGCATAGGGCCGTCGCCCGCGAATGCAAGGCGACGCGAACGTCCATCGGCATCCAGGATGCCTCCACGCTGGGCAAGATCGAAGTGGTCGGACCCGATGCCGCCGAGTTTCTCAATCGCATCTATACCAATCCGTGGACCAAGCTTGGCGTCGGGCGTTGCCGATATGGGCTGATGTTGGGCGAAGACGGCTACATTTTCGATGATGGCGTCGTCGGCCGTTTGGCCGAAGACCGTTTCCATGTCACGACCACCACCGGTGGCGCGCCCAGGGTCATGGCGAGCATGGAAGATTTCCTGCAAACCGAATGGCCGGACCTCGATGTCTGGCTGACCTCGATCACCGAACAATGGGCGGTGATCGCGCTCAACGGCCCGAATGTGCGTAAGCTGATCGAGCCGTTCGTCGAGGGGATCGATCTAAGCAAAGAGGCCTTTCCTCATATGGGGATCCGCGAGGGGCGTATCTTCGGCCTGCCGACCCGGCTGTTCCGGGTCAGTTTCACCGGCGAGCTGGGTTTCGAGATCAACGTGCCGTCGGGCCACGGTCTCGCCGTTTGGCAGCGCTTGATCGATGCGGGCGCCAAATACGATATCGTGCCCTATGGCACGGAGACCGTGCATGTGCTCAGGGCCGAAAAGGGCTACATCATCGTCGGCCAGGAAACCGATGGCACGCAAACGCCCGACGATGTGGGGATGGCATGGGCGATCGGCAGGAAGAAACATGACTTTGTCGGCATGCGTTCACTGGTTCGCCCCGATATGCTGGAATCAAGCCGTAAACAACTGGTCGGGTTGTTGACCGGCGATCCAAAATACGTCCTTGAGGAGGGGGCGCAAATTGTCGCCACGAAAACTCTGTCGCCACCGGTAGAAATGATCGGCCACGTCACCTCGTCATATTGGAGCGAAACCCTGCAAAATTCCATTGCCCTGGCCGTTGTCGAAGGCGGACGGGCGCGAATGGGCGAGGAACTCTACGTTCCCATGGGGGACGGACTCCACCCGGTCAGGGTTGTCGAACCCGTCTTCTATGACGCCGATGGGGAGCGGCTGAATGTCTGATGAATTCGACGTTGTCGCCGAGCCGTCCCATCCGCTCGATGGCGCCGCTTTTGCCGCCGGACCAGGGCCGATGCTGGCCATGCGTCCCGTAGGCGATTGCACCCGCCTCAGTTTGCGCATCGCCAAAAAGAACCTGGCAAAAGCTACCGCGGCTTTTGGCCAGGATCTTCCGGCAAAGATCGGTGACATGTCATCGACAGCCGGGAAGACAGCGCTATGCCTGGGGCCGGATGAGTGGCTGTTGCTGGCCCCGGAAGATGAGGGAGAAGCAATCGCCGCGCGTTTCGCGAAGCTAGGTGAACACACCACCCATAGTCTCGTCGATGTCGGCCATCGCACCGTCGGGATCGACGTTTCCGGTCCGCTAGCGGCATTGGCGTTGAACTCGGGTTGTCCGCTCGACCTCGACAATTTGCCGATTGGCGGATGCGCCCGAACCATCCTGGACAAAGCCGAAATTGTTCTGATGAGGCTTGAGAGAGAGCACTATCGATTGGAAATCATGCGTTCATTCGCGCAATTCGTCTGGAATTTTCTCGCCATCGCGGGAGGTGAATTCGAGGGTGACTCCAGCCCTCTGGATCGAACGGGCGCCTCACACTGACGATCGATTGCCACTCCGGTGCGATGGAGCGGCAAATGAAGTCGGTGGCCGACGGAGGTGTCCTGGCGAGGGCCTGTTCTTTGACATTCACCGATGCATCCCTGGACTAGAGGATCGATAAGATGATGGGCAGGATCAAGCGACAGACCCCCCGGGCCGGGAGGGCTTGAGATGACGGCGGAGACCGCTTCGACGCCGAAGCCCGATCCGAAGCCGGGCGGGCCCCGGGGCAGACCGACGGCGCGCTTCGATTTCTCGGCGCTCGGATCGCTGATGTCATATCTGTGGACGGCGAACTCGTTCGAGTTGCGCGCCCGGGTGGTGGGGGCGCTCATCCTGCTGGTCGGCGCCATGTCGGCCAATGTCTATTTGCCGATCCTCTATAAGGGCGCCGTGGATGCGCTCGACGCCGAAGCCGGGCAGGTCCTGGCGCTGCCGCTTGGCCTGATCGGCGCCTACGGGCTGCTCAGGCTGCTTTCGGTGGCCTTCGGCGAGCTGCGCGACGCGGTCTTCGCCAAGGTCACCCAGCGGGCGATCCGCACCGTGGCGCTTCAGGTCTTTCGCCATCTGCACGCGCTGTCGCTGCGATACCATCTCGACCGCCAGACCGGCGGCTTGAGCCGGGCGATCGAGCGCGGCACCAAGGGGATCGAGTTCGTCCTCGCCTTCATGCTGTTCAACATCATCCCGACGATGCTGGAGATCCTCGTCGTCTGCTCGATCCTGTGGGTGCTTTACGATTTCTGG
>JADFPK010000013.1 GCA_022562375.1 Pseudomonadota bacterium | reverse complement strand
AACACCGGGTGTCGATCACCACCGGCTTCGTCGGCACCGATGTCTTGCTGTTCGGCGCCACCGACGGCGAAGGCGATGTGGTCGTCGTCGTGCGCGGTCCCGCCCGGCGCGAATTGGTGCGGCGCAAGAGCCGTATCGGCGGTATCTGGGTCAACGACGCCGAGATGGCTTTCGAGGGGGTGCCCGCCTTCTACATGGTGGCCGCCAACCGAGCCATCGCCGAGATCGTGCCCGAGGCGCTCCGGTCCCGCCATGAGATCGGCTCCGGATATCTGCGCGTCAAGGCCGAAAAGGGCGCCGATCCCAAGGAGGTGCGCCGATTTTGGTCGGCGCTGGTGCGCAACAAGGAGCTCGACCGGCTTTACGGCAAGCAGACCCGCCAGGTCAGCTTCCTCGGCCCGCGCCTGTTCCGCACGACGATTTTTTTCCCCGCCAACGTGCCCACCGGCATTTACAAGGTCGAGGTCTTCCTTCTCCGCAAGGGCGCCGTGGTCGGCGCCCAGACGACGCCCCTGGTCGTCAGCAAGGCCGGCATCGGCGCCGAGGTGTACGAATTTGCCCACCGAAATTCGGTGCTTTATGGCATCATGGCGATCGCCATCGCCCTTGCCGCGGGATGGCTGGCCGGTTTCGTCTTCCGCAAGGCGTAAGAAATGAGCGAACCCTCTCCCGAACCCCAGGAACGCACCTTCCTCGTGGTGGTGGATAACAGCGAGGAGCTTCACGTCGCGCTGCGCTTCGCGTCCTTGCGCGCCAAGAAAACGGGTGGCCGGGTCGCCTTGCTCTATGTGGTCGAACCGGCGGATTTCCAGCACTGGATGGCGGTCGAGGATCTGATGCGCGAGGAGGGCCGCCAGGAGGCGGAAGCGGTGCTGCAGAAATATTCGGCCGAGGTCCAGGAATGGTCCGGCAAGACGCCGGTGTTCTATCTCCGCGAGGGCAAGCTGCGCGATGCGCTGCTCAAACTGATCGACGAGGACCAGAGCATTTCCGTCCTCGTCCTCGGCGCCGCGACGGGGACCGAAGGGCCGGGACCGCTGATATCCTCCTTGGCCGGGAAGATGACGTCCGACCTCAGGGTGCCGCTGACGATCGTCCCCGGATACCTGACCGACGAGCAGCTCGAAAGCCTGACCTGATCCTGCCGCCGCCGCCCGGGTGACGCCTGCCCGCCGGTGAACCGGGCCCCGCGCCCTGGGGAAGTTTCTTTCAATTCAATTTCAACCGTTGTAATATTGTTTCTTCGTGCGTTGGCGGGCTTTTTGCCGCCGGGACCCGCCAATCGGCCGCAAGGCACTGCGGATACAGCCGAAATCCCGCTGTATCGTCGTTAACACATTGATCTCGTGGATAAAGTTTCTTGATTTTGGCGGCGTTTTGAACCATTTTTTCTGCGGGTCCAAAGACCAAGGCCGAAACTAAAAAATTGCCGGGAGTTCGTCAGCTTGCTTCAGTCCAGACCTATCATCAGCCATGACATTTTGGCGATCTTCAGGGACCCGGACGTGATCGGCCTTGGGCCCGGTGAATCGACTGTCACCGACGCGGCCAGGCACGCACCGCGAACCGAGAACGCGCCCAATCAGGTTTAAGCTTTCCCCTCCGGCGTTGGCGCCGGGGGGGACGCGTATAAAAAACGATCGGGGAGACTGTCTTGTTCCGAATCACACGGCCTTGGGCCGGCTTGCGGCGATCCCTTTCCAAAGGGCCGCGATTGGCGCCGGCGATAAGACGGGCGTGGAGCGATTTGCGCCGTTCCGTGGTCAGGCGGCGGCGATTCACCGCGGCGGTCAAACGCCGTTGGGACGGTTTGCGTCGTGCGGTGGCCCGGGGGCGACGATTCAATGTCGCGGCCGGCCGGATTCGGCGCGGTATGAGGCGCCGTCTTCCGGCCTGGCGGTCCGTGGCGCCCGAATTCTCGATCGATCCCAGGTTCGTTACCGTCGCCGGTCTGATCGCGGCCGTCGCCTTGGGCCTGATCTTCCAGCCGCCCGGACCCGAAGAACCGACACCCGGCTGGTGGGAGATCGAAGAAGTCGCGGCGGATTTAGACGCCGACGCGCCGCCCCTTTCCAAACCCACCGGCATCGTGCTGGTGCCCGAGAGCGCGGCAAAGCTTTCCGCGGCCTTCCGCAGGATCGGCTACCGTCTCGAGGCGATCCGTCGGGGCGCGCGGCCGGTGCCCCGGGTGTTCGTCACCATCATGCCGGCGGACATGCGCTTGCTGGATTCGGTCGAACATCGCAAGAGCGTCTTCTTCAAGAGCATGCTGCCGTTGATCCTGCACGTGAACGAGGAGATCCTCGAGGAGCGTCAGCGATTGCTCGAGCTTCGGAACCGTATCCGCGCCGACCGGAAACTGTCGACCGAGGAGAGGTTATGGATCGAAGACCTGGCCGACCGCTACGAGGTCAAGAGCGCCGATCCCGATGATCTTTTGCGCCGGATCGACGTCATCCCGCCCTCCCTGGCGCTGGCGCAGGCGGCGGAAGAGAGCGGCTGGGGGACGTCGCGCTTCGCCCAGAAGGGCAAGGCGCTGTTCGGCCAACGGACCTTTCACCAAACCTCCGGCCTGGTTCCGGCGGAGCGGCCCGACGGCGAGCGGCACAAGGTCAAGTCCTTCGGGCGGCTGCTCGACGGGGTGCATTCCTATGCCCGCAATCTCAACATCCATCGCGCCTATCGGGAGTTCCGCAAGGTGCGCGCGGCGCTCCGCGCAGAACATGGCGAGGGGACCATGATCGATGGCCTGACGTTGGCCGGGACCATGTCGCGCTATTCGGAGCGGGGCGCCGATTACGTGCGGACGATCAAGATCATCATCCGCGCCAACGAACTGGGCCAGTTCGACAAGGCACGCCTAGGCACCGATCGCCCGGGGGCCTAGTCCTTACTTTCATAGAAGGGTGAAAGTAAGGACTAGGGTTTCCTGACGTAAAATTGCATTCCGAACCAGCGCCAGCGATTGCCCGGACCCGGCATCGTACAGTTGATCCGCGTCCGTCCCGGCCGGAAGGCCAGTTTCGGGCGCACCTCGACCCGGTGGCCGAGCCGTTCGACCGGCAGCTTGCCCTGACCGCTCTGATAACAGGCCAGCCGGCTGATCTGCTTCAGGCTGGGATCGACGGTGAAACCGAAAGCCGGCGGGTTGTCCGTCAGCAAGGGATCCCTGGGCGTAATCTCCGATACCGGCAGGGGTAACGCATTGGCCGCCAACCGGAAGCGGTCGATGTCGCCATAGGCTTCATTCAGGGCGAAGCGCGGCAGATAGGAAAAATCGGCCTTGTCGTACACCACGCCCGAGTGCTGGCCGAAGGCCGCCACGAACCCCCGGGCGATCACCAGCGTCTTCACGGCCAGGCTCGCCTCGCCATAGGGGTAGGCGAAGAGCCTCGGTTTGTCACCCAATTCGGCGACGAAGCGGGCGTTGGATTTCTTGAGATCGGCGGCGTTACGGCGGGCCGAAGAATCGGCCATATGAAGGTGGCGCGCGGTTTGGCTGCCGATGGTGACGCCGGCCTTCGCCAGTTCCCGGATCTGATCCCAATTCATGTAGTTCCTGAGTTTGCCGTCGATGGGATCGGTGGCGACGAACAGGGTGAAGGGGAAGCGGGCGGCTTTCAGGCGTGGCCAGGCAACCCTGTAAACCGAAAGGTACGCGTCGTCGATGGTCAGTGCGATGGTCTTGTCGGGAAGCGACTCGCCCCGCTTGAGGGCCGAGAGGATGCTTGGCAACGGCAGCACCTCGTAGCCGCCTTCCTTCAACTCCTTCAGATGGGCCTCGAACTGATCGATGCGGATATTGGTGGAGGGCGAGGAGGTCTCGCCGAAACGGTGATACATGAACACCACCGCCGAGTTGGCCGCTTCGGCCGGGGGCGGCGGAACGAACACCGCTACCGCCATCCCCAGGGCGACCAGCGGAGCAACGCGGGATTTGGCTGCCATCATCGGCTAAATCTTCCCGGGCATCGAAATTTCGGACGATTATGCGGCGTTGATGGCGGGACACAAGGGTTTTGAGATCGGACGGATCGGGGACCTCGCCTACATCATGCCGGCGGGCAACTCCTTGTCGCCGATCAGCGGGTAACGTCTGGCATCGAACATTTGGTAATGCCACCACTCATTGCGGTAGAAATCCCAACCCGCCGCCATCATCAGCCCCAGCAACACATACCGGTTGCCTTGCGCCTTGACCGAAACGTCGGTCACGCCATGATGGGCGTCAGGCGTGAAGGCGTCGAATTCGGTGCCCATCTCGAGCGGCGCGCCGGTGCCGTCGATGAGGGTAAGATCGATAGCGACACCGCGTGAATGGGGGGAACCCTTGCGCGGATCGGCAAGGAACTCGGGGTCGGGAGTATGATTCCACAACACCCACTGGGCCTCCACCGGCCGGAAGGCGTCGAAGATCTTGAGCCGCAGGCCGAGCTCGGCGGCGAGCGCGATGGCGCGGTCCAGGAGCTTCGCCGCGTCCCCATGGAGATAGCAGGCCGCCCGGCGGTAGATCGGTTCGCCCGTCAGGTTGTTGGCGGTGGCGTAAGCGATCTCGAACTCGACATCGAATTCAGCGGCGGCGATCTCGACCAGGTCCATGGGCGTCGCGTCCCTTTCGCCAAGACGGTGGGCAACCACACATACTCTAGTCCGTACTCTAGCACGGCCGGGTGATGAAGATTCTTGCCTTCGATTCGGCGACCTCGGCGTGTTCCGCCGCGATCTGGCGAGATGGCGAGATTCCGGCGCGCCGCTTCCAAGCCATGCAGCGGGGACAGTCCGAAGCGCTCATCCCGATGGTCGTGGAGGTCTTGAAAGAGGCCGGCCTGACCTTCGCGGAAATCGATTTTATCGCCGTCACCGTCGGTCCCGGCGCTTTCACCGGCGTTCGCATCGGCCTTGCCGCGGCCCGCGGCATGGCGCTTGCCGGCGGCCTTCCCATCATCGGCGTCACCACCTTCGAAGCCGTGGCCAAGGGCGTTGGCGCCGCCGAGCGCGCCGGCCGCGGCCTGGTGGTGGCGATCGACGCAAAACGCGCCGATATCTACGCCCAAAGCTTCGGCCCCGGTCTCGCCGCCGTGGGGCCGCCGGCGGCGGTGATGCCCGAGGTGCTGGCAAAGGCGCTGCCCGCGGGTCCGCTCCTCATTGCCGGCGACGGCGCCGCCCAGCTGCGCCCGGCGCTGGCGGCTGCCGATAGGGACCGCATCCGTTTCGCTTCGGGCTCAGGCGCGCCGGACGCCGCCCATATAGCGGCCCTGGCGGCGGAGCGAACCCTCACCGCACCCGTCGATGCCGCCCCGCGGCCGCTTTATTTACGCCCCCCCGATGCCAAATTGGCGGCGCCAGGCGGTGAGACCGGAAACGCCGGGATTGGCGGCTAGGGGAGCGGGCCTTGGCCACGGCGAAGCGGCTCTCGCCTCGGCGTAGCCTCCGGCGGAGCCAGGGCCGGCCGGGCCGGCGGATCGGCGCCCGGAAGGCCGTAGACGAGGGACCCGCGATCCTCCTTGATCGATGCCCGGCGTTAAGATTTACGGATTCGCAGCCGATAGACCCCGGTGCCGCCGGTGGCGCCGTCTTCGGGCTCCAATGACAAGACCTCGTGGCCGTGTTCGCGCACCGAGCGCGGCACGTTTTCGAGGGGTTCCGCGCCTTTCAGCCGTATCTCCGCGGTTTGTCCCGGGGACAGCTGCTCGATCAGCAACTTGGTTTTAACAAATGTGAGCGGACATACTTCTTGTGTTATGTCAAGATATCTGTCCATTACATCCGTCACTTGCGCGCCCTGGCTTTGATCTAGAGAAATAATTATTGCTAAAAGAAATGAATCTATTTATATTTCATTTAGTATACGAATAGGGAGAGAATGGGGAGAACAGATTTTATGGCTGACAATACCGATCCCAACGAACTTCTGGCTCTGACGACCGAGATCGTCTGCTCTCATGTGGCCAACAATACGGTCAACGTGAACGATGTGGCGCAGTTGATCCAACAAGTCTATGTCACCCTGGCGAACATCGGCAAGGCGCAATCTGCCGCCGTCGAGCGGCCCCAGCCTGCCGTTCCCATCAAGCGTTCGATTACACCCGATTATATCGTGTGTCTCGAGGACGGGCGGAAGCTTAAGATGCTCAAGCGCCATATCAAGACCGCCTATAACATGACCCCCGAGGAGTATCGCGAACGGTGGAGGCTGCCGCCCGACTATCCCATGGTCGCTCCCAACTATGCCAAACAGCGTAGCTCCCTGGCGAAAAAGATCGGTCTTGGCACCAAGCCCCGGAGACGGCCACAGGCCAGTTAGGACACTCTCTCCTTTGGGCGCCGAATTCGGCACCGGTCCCCGATTTTCCGGGACCGCCGAGTCTGCAAGGCATTAGGCTTGCAGAGTCAATTGTTTTATACTGTTTCCCGGTAACCGGTCTTGGTAATCATCGTTAAGACCAAGAGGTCCGGCGACGTGATATCAGCGCTAGAAAAGCTTTGTCTCCAGAAGGGCATGAAAATGACCGGCCAGCGCCGGGTCATTGCCCAGGTGTTGTCGGAGGCGTTGGATCACCCCAATGTCGAGGAAGTGCATCGCCGTGCCGCGATGCTCGATCCGGGGATCAGCATCGCTACGGTTTACCGCACGGTGCGGCTGTTCGAGGCGGCGAAGATCCTGGAACGTCATGACTTCGGGGACGGCCGGGCCCGCTATGAGAAAATGCCGGTCGGACATCACGACCACCTCATCGATCTGGAAACCGGAGACGTCGTCGAATTCAACAGCGAGAAGATCGAGGTGCTGCAACGCGAGGTCGCCAAGAGCCTCGGTTATGATCTTGTCGATCACCGCCTGGAACTCTTTGGCGTCCCGTTAAAAGGCCGGCGAAAAAGGGCGAAACAGACGTAAGCCCGCCCGGTTTTCGTTCACCGGTTGGTGAATGAAGGAGGCGCGGCGGCGGACCTGGATCATGGAAGCGATAAGTTTAAGCCAGTACCGGCCTGTCAGCATCCGCTCCAGAAATTTGGAGGTTCGGCTGGCCGAGACCGAGGCCGATATCGATGCGGCGCAAGCGCTGCGCTATCGGGTATTTTACCAAGAGATGTCGGCGACGCCGAGCGCCGAAATCGCGGCGGCGCGCCGCGACTTCGACGCCTTCGATTCATTTTGCGATCATTTGCTGGTGATCGATCATGAACGGGGCGCCGGGCTTAGCAACGTGGTCGGGACTTACCGGTTGATCCGCCGCGAGGCGGCGGAGCGCAAGGGCGGGTTCTATACCTCCGGCGAATATGACATCTCCAAGCTCGTCGCCTATCCCGGCGAGATCCTGGAGTTGGGGCGGTCCTGCGTCGACGCGGCGTACCGCAACCGGCCGACCATGCAGATGTTGTGGCAGGGAATCAGCGCCTATGTCGCCTATTACGACATAGAGCTGATGTTCGGTTGCGGCAGCTTGCCGGGGACCGAGGTGAAAAAACATGCCGAAATCCTGTCCTACCTTTACCATTACCACCTGGCGCCGCCGGCCTTGAGGCCACGGGCGCTAGACCCGTTCTACATCGATATGAACTTGATGAAATCGCCCAAAATGGGTCCGGACGATGCGGCGCGGGTGTCCATGCCGCCGATGATGACGCCGGCTTCGCTGCCTCCCTTGATCAAGGGATATCTTCGCCTCGGCGGCTTCGTCGGCGACGGCGCCGTGATCGACCAACAGTTCAACACCATCGACGTCTGCGTCATCGTCAAGACCGACCTGATCGCCGAGAAATATGCCCGCCATTACGAACGCGCCAAGCGCGAGGCGGGAGACCCCTGACGACCATGAGATCTTCGCCCCGGGCCATCGCTCGGCTGGTGCTCCTGGCCGCGTGGACGGTGCTGTTGGCGCCGCTTCAGATCGTCGCGCTTCTATTGGGGCTGAGGCTCGCCGAGCGTATCCCCATGCTCTATCATCGTGTCTTCTGCCGCTTGATCGGGCTCGATGTCGTCAAGCGGGGAACGGTGTCCAAGGATCGTCCGACGCTTTTCGTCGGCAATCACATCTCCTATCTCGACATCACCGTCCTCGGCTCGCTGTTTCCCGCTTCCTTCATCACCAAGGCCGAGGTCGCGTCCTGGCCGCTATTCGGTATTTTGGCGAAACTGCAGCGTTCGGTCTTCGTCGAACGGCGCGCCCTGTTCGCCGCCCAGCATCGCGACATCGTCAAACGCAGGTTGGAGGCGGGAGACAACCTGGTGCTGTTTGCCGAGGGCACCAGCCATGACGGCTGCCGGGTGTTGCCGTTCAAGAGCGCGCTGTTCAGCGTCGCCGAAGGCGAGATCGGCGGCAAACCCCTTACCGTCCAGCCGCTATCCATCGCCTATCTCGGCCCCGAGGGCCGGCCCGCGGCCCGCGAGTGGCGGCGCCAATATGCATATTTTGGGGACGACGAACTGGTCCCCCATCTGTGGCATGTTCTTGGCCTCGGCCGGGCGACGGTGGAGGTGCGGTTCCACCCGGCGGTCGCCGTTCGGTCGATGGCAAGCCGCAAGGCGCTGTCCGAATTTTGCTATGAAGTGGTTGCCGCCGGTCTCGCCGATTCTCTGGGCGCGGAAGGGGACGGCTCGGCGCTCGGCGCCGCCGGCTCATAAATCTTGCGCCAATGGGCGAAAGACCTCATATGTTGGGAATTCGGTGTGCGATAATTAGCGGTGGAGACCACTTGATCCAGATAGCCGCGGTGCCAGTGATTTCGTCTGTCATCGGTGTCAAAGGAAGTTTGCGCCTGTCGCGGGAGGCCTGCCGGCGCCGGTAGGATTGGGTGTTTGGCCAAGAAGCTGTTCATCAAAACCTATGGCTGTCAGATGAACGTCTACGACTCCCGACGTATGGCGGACGTCCTGGCGCCTCTGGGATTCCGCCCGGTCGACGCGCCGGAGGAGGCGGATTTCATCATCCTCAACACCTGCCATATTCGGGAAAAGGCGGCAGAGAAGGTCTATTCCGAGCTCGGTCGGCTCAAGCATCTGAAAAAGAACCGGGAGCGGAACGGTGATTCCCTCCTCATCGCCGTCGCCGGCTGTGTCGCCCAGGCCGAGGGGACGGAGATCACCCGCCGCGCCCCGTTCGTCGATATCGTTTTCGGCCCCCAGACCTATCACCGGCTTCCGGAAATGGTCGCCCGCGCCGCCCGCGCCAATGGCAAGGGGTCACGGCGGCGCGTGCTGGACACCGAGTTTCCCCTCGAGCCCAAATTCGACTCCCTGCCCCAGGCGGCGGCGCCCCAGGGACCTTCGGCCTATCTTTCGGTGCAGGAAGGCTGTGACAAGTTCTGCACCTTTTGCGTCGTGCCCTACACCAGGGGGGCGGAATACTCCCGGCCGGCGGCGGACGTCATTGCCGAGGCGCGGCGGATGGTCGCCTCCGGCGCGCTCGAGATCATGCTCCTGGGCCAGAACGTCAACGCCTATCACGGCGCCGCGCCCGGCCGGCCGGGAGGCGAATGGGGCCTCGGCCGGCTGATCCGGGAACTGGCGGAAATCGGCGGTCTTCGCCGAATCCGCTACACCACGTCCCATCCCAAGGACATGGACGCGGATCTGATCGGCGCCCATGGCGAGGTCGAGAAACTGATGCCCTATCTGCACCTTCCCGTGCAGTCCGGGTCCGACAAGGTGCTGGCGGCGATGAACCGGTGCTATGGCGGCGACGATTACCGCCGGATCGCCGATAGGCTGCGTCAGGCGCGCGGCGATATCGCCCTTGCCACCGACTTCATCGTCGGCTTTCCCGGCGAGACCGACGCCGATTTCGAAGCGACCTTGCGCCTGGCCGACGACATCGGCTTCGCCCAGGCCTACGCCTTCAAGTACAGCCCGCGCCCGGGAACGCCGGCGGCGCTCCTGGAGGGTCAGGTCGAGGAGCCGGTGAAGGCGTCGCGGCTCAAAATCCTGCAGGATCTTTTGGCTGCCCGGCAACTGGCGTTCAACGCGGCGTCGGTCGGGGCGATGATGGAGGTGCTGTTCGACCGGCCGGGCAAGCGTCCCGGACAGCTGGCCGGGCGAAGCCCTTATATGCAGGCGGTCCATGTCGACCCGGCTCACTCCGGCGGCGATGATGCGCCGGCCCGCGCCGGCCGGGCGGATGGCGGCGAGGCGATCGCCGGCGTGATCGGATCGATCGCCCGGGTTCGTATCGTCGAAGCCCACGGCAATAGCCTCAAAGGCGCCTTGCAGGGGGGCGCGGGCCCTGGCCGCGTGACCGCCCGGGCGGGCCCCGATCAGAGGATTTGCGCTTGAAATCCACGCGCATCAAGCCTTCCTCGGGCGCCCCCCAGGTCCAGCTGCAGTTCGACGACAACAGCCTGCTGCCGCTGCTGTTCGGAGAGCATGACCAATATCTGGCGCGGATCGAACAACAGCTGGAGATCACCTTGGTCAGCCGGGGCAACAGGATCGCCATATCCGGCCCTCCCGGGGCGGCGGCGGCGGCGCGCGAGGCGCTCGAGTTCCTCTATGACAAATTGAAGCGCGGCATGATCGTCGATCAGGGGGAAGTGGATGGGGCGATCAGGCGGGCATCGGCGAATGACGGCGCCGGCGGGGCCTCGAAGGGCGCCCTGGCGGGCGAAGTCGTGATTCGCACCCGCAAGCGACAGATCTCACCGAGAACGCCGACCCAGGCGACCTATATCGAGGCCATGGAGACATATGAGCTGGTCTTCGGTCTCGGTCCCGCCGGCACCGGCAAGACGTACCTCGCGGTGGCGATGGCGGTCTCCTTGCTGATGGCCGGGGAAGTGAGCCGGATCATCCTTTCGCGCCCGGCGGTGGAGGCCGGCGAGCGATTGGGGTTCTTGCCGGGCGATATGCGCGAGAAGGTCGATCCGTATCTGCGCCCCCTTTATGACGCGCTTTACGACATGCTGCCCGCCGACCAGGTGATGAAGCGCCTCGGCAGCGGCGAGATCGAGGTTGCGCCGCTGGCTTTCATGCGCGGCCGGACGCTCGGCCATTCCTTCATCATTCTCGACGAGGCGCAGAACACGACGCCGGTGCAGATGAAGATGTGCCTGACCCGGCTCGGCGAGAATTCCCGCATGGTGGTGACCGGCGACACCAGCCAGGTCGATCTGCCCGCCGGCGCCCGGTCGGGATTGGCCGACGCGATCGAGACCCTCGAGGGCGTCGATGGCGTCACCTTCGTCCGTTTCACCGATGTGGACATGGCCCGCCATCCCCTCGTCACCAGGGTCGTCAGGGCCTATGAGAAATCCGAACGCCGTGGCGCCAAGACGGTCCGGGGCGAAGGAGGTGGGCGATAACGGGTGGTGATGAATGCCGGCCCGCCGTCGGCCCGAGGCGGCGGTGACCGGCGTGGCGGAAGTCTTCGTTTCCATTCCTTGCCGGCGGTGGCTCAGCCGCCTTCCCGGCGCCGGCGGGCTGTGCCGGAAAGCGGCGTCGGCCGCGTTCGACATCGGCGCCGACGGTGCGCACACCGGGCGCGGCGCCTTCGAGGTCAGCCTGGTGTTGGGCGATGACGACTTCGTGCGGGCGCTGAATCGCACCTATCGCGGCCGGGACGCGGCGACCAACGTCCTTGCCTTCGGGAATTTCACCGCCGGCGAGGCGGGCGATCCGGCGTCTTGGCGCCGGCGATCCGCCGCCATGACCTGGGACGGCGAAAAACCGGTCCTGCTGGGCGATGTCGTCATCGCCTACGAGACGGCGGTGGCGGAAGCCTCGGCCCAGGGCAAGAGTATCGAGGCCCATCTCTGTCACCTCGTGGTGCATGGCGTATTGCATCTTTTGGGCTATGATCATGAAGACGAGACGGATGCGCTGAGAATGGAAGGCATCGAGGCGTCGGTTTTGGGACGCATCGGCCTGCCCGATCCCTATCGGCTCGAAAGCGCGCCGTCCGATTGACGAAGAACGATGAAAGTAGGCACCACATTGCCTCGTGAAGAAGGGGCCGGCCGCACGCCGCCGATTGTTCGGGCCATATTACAGGCCACCCGCGGCTGGTTTCACAAACTCCGGCGGAGCCGAAACGGCGATAACTCCATCCGCGAAACCCTCGAGGAGTTGATCGAGGAGCGCGAGGAATCCGAGGTTCCGATCAACGCCGACGAGCGCGTCCTCATCGAAAACATCCTTTCTCTCCAGAACGTCACGATCAAGGACGAGATGGTGCCGCGCGCCGAAGTCGTTGCCATCGAGGCCGACACCACCCTTCCGGAACTGATCGAGTTGATGAGCCGCACGGCGCATTCCCGCCTGCCGGTCTATCGCGAGACCCTCGATGACGTCATCGGCATGGTCCACATCAAGGATGTGCTTGCCTGTTCCGGCGGCGACGAGCCCGGGTTCATTTCCGAGATCACCCGCAAGGTATTGTTCGTCGCACCCACCATGCGGGTGTTGGACCTGTTGCTGCAGATGCGCCTGACACGCGTCCACATGGCCCTGGTGGTGGACGAGTATGGCGGCATAGACGGGCTGATCACGATCGAGGATCTGGTCGAGGGGATCGTCGGTGAGATCCAGGACGAACACGACGCCGAACCGCCGGACTTGATCGAGCAACCGGACGGATCGATCATCGCCGACGCCCGCGCCAAGATCGAGGAGTTCGAGCAGAAGCTCGGACCGGTGTTGACGCCCGAGGAACGCGAAGAGGACATCGATAGCTTGGGCGGGCTGATATTCTCCCTCATCGGACGCGTGCCCGGCCGCGGCGAGATCATCCAGCACCCCTCGGGCCTCGAATTCGAGATCATCGACGCCGACCCGCGCCGCATCAAGAGGTTGCGCTTGCGCAATTTACCCCAGAGGGCGTCCGAGACCAGCGCCTCGCCGCCGGACCAACCCCTTGGTGGCCGGACAGACCCCTTGGACAGTGAGCGGCCAGGAGACCAATAGGCCTCGGCCGCGGCGCGCCGGCGGTTCCCCGGTCTCGCGCATGAGTCCCTTTTCGCCGGATGAGCTGGCGCGCCGGACGGCGGCGCTCGCGGGGTGGCCTCGCCGCCTGGTGGCGGTCGGTCTGGGCGTCCTCGCGACCGCCGCGCTGCCGCCGCTCTTTGCCGTTCCCCTCCTCGTCGTGGCCTTCACCGGGCTGGTCTGGCTGATCGACGGCGCCGGCGCCGCCCGCTCCCCGGCCCGCGCCGCATTCGCCGCCGGCTGGTGGTTCGGCTTCGGCCATTTCTTCACCGGACTCTACTGGATCACCAATTCCTTGCTGGTCGATGCCGATAGATTCGGCTGGCTGGTTCCTTTCGCCGTCTCCGGCCTGTCGGCCGGCCTCGCCATTTTCCCCGGCCTCGCGGCGGCGGCTGTCCGGCTCAGCGGCGCCAGAGGGGCCGGGCGCGTCCTTGCCCTGGCGGTGGCTTGGACCGCGGTGGAGTGGCTGCGCGGACATATCCTTTCGGGCTTTCCCTGGAACCTCCTCGCCACCGCGTGGGTCTTCTCGGACGCCGTGAGCCAGACCGTGGCGGTGATCGGCGCCTATGGGTTGAGCCTGCTGACCGTGGCTTTGGCGGCGGCGCCGGCGACGCTTGGCGATCGCCTGGGCGGCGGGGCGGACGCCGGGCGGGGCCGGCGTTGGGCGGCCGTCGTCGTCATGACGGTGCTGTTCGGCGGCCTTTGGGCGGCGGGCGAGGTCCGGCTGGCCTCGGCGCCGGCGGAAGGGTCCGATGGGTCCATGGTGCCCGGTGTCCGGCTGCGTCTGGTGCAGGCCAATATCGACCAGCGGCTCAAATGGAGCCCCAGCGAACGTGCCGCCAACTTCGGCAAATACCTCTCGATGACCAAAGGCCCGGGTTTTGAAAAAGTGACACATGTCATCTGGCCCGAGACCGCGGTTCCCTATATCGTCGCCCGCGACGCCGAGGCGCGCGCCGCCATCGCCGCCGTCGTGCCGCCGAAAGGTTTGCTCATCTCCGGCGCGATTCGCGCCACCGCTGCCGGCGTCAAGCCGTTCGAGGTGTGGAACAGCGCCCACGCCATCGACCAAAGCGCCCGCATCGTCGGAACTTACGACAAGTTCCATCTCGTCCCCTTCGGTGAATATATGCCCTTGCGCGGCGTCTTGCCGTTGCAAAAAATCACCCCGGGCGCGGTGGATTTCTCGGCCGGACCGGGGCCCAGGACGCTTGCGCTTCCAGGCCTGCCACCGGTCAGCCTGCTGATCTGTTTCGAAGTGATTTTCCCCGGTAATGTCCTCGATCGCGGAAACCGGCCGCGCTGGCTCTTGAACCTGACGAACGACGCCTGGTTCGGCGAAAGCACCGGCCCCTATCAGCATTTCGCCGCCGCCCGCTTGCGCGCCGTCGAGGAGGGCCTGGCCCTGGTGCGCTCGGCCAATACCGGCATATCGGCCGTCATCGATCCTTATGGCCGGGTGATCGCCCGCCTGGATCTCGGCGTGGAGGGGGTTCTCGACAGTCCCCTGCCCTTGCCGCTCGAAGGGCTCACCCCCTATGCCCGATTCGGCGACTGGATATTTCTGGGACTGTTGGCCATCGCCGTCGGTCTGGCATTGATCGCGTCGCCACCGGCGCGCCGCGCCGGCCCGAAAAATCGCCATTAAGAGCACTTTGGGTCCCTTCGGGCCCCTTCCGCCCATCTCCCGAAAGTGAACATAGGTTTACGGATTTTCTGTTGACGGAACTCTCACCCATGCTGCATACATGTGTATGAATTTCTTTAAAAAACTAGCATTAGATGAATTCGTGAAATGCCTAAATCACCGCGTGGCCGTAAACCTGTAAAAAAACAGACTTCCGGCCGTAGTCCCAACCCTATCGACATCCATGTCGGTTTCAGGGTGCGCTTGCGCCGCAACCTGCTTGGCATGAGCCAGGAAAAGCTCGGCAGGGCCATCGGGCTCACCTTCCAGCAGATTCAGAAATACGAGCGCGGCGTCAACCGCGTCGGCGCTTCGCGGCTGTTCAATCTGGGCCGGGCGCTGGACGTGCCGGTGTCCTTTTTCTTCGAGGACCTTCCTCGGGAAGCGGCGGGTGTCGGCAAGCGCCGCGCCAGAGGTCTCAGCGAGGCGCCGGCGTCGGTGCTCGAGCCGGATTCGCTTTCCAAGCGCGAGACCGTGGAATTGATCCGCGCCTATTACCAGGTCACCGACCCCAAGCTGCGCAAGCGTGTTCTCGATCTCCTGAAGGCTCTCGGCAAAGCTTCCTGAAAATTCACCGCGGCCGTGCCGGGCCGTGTTCCCGGTACCGTATCCCCTCGACCGTAGGGTGGCGGGGATCGTCGCCGAATCCTCTTGACGGAACGCATAAAGGTTGCGACATGTGCGCGCCAACGGCAGTGCGCGCACCGTGGATTCCCTGGGGGGATTCCCTGGGGAGTCCCTGGGGCCGGGGGGGCCGGCCTGCCGGGCGCCGCCGCGAGATCAGCCGCATGGCCGCTGCTGACGGTGGGATCGCCGCCGCCGTCCCAGTCGCGAATGTCAAACGATCAGCCGGAGGTTCGGTCCGTGTCCAAGGGTGATTTTCTCTTTACCAGCGAATCCGTTTCCGAGGGCCATCCGGACAAGATTTGCGACCGCATTTCCGACGCCGTGGTCGACATGTTCCTGACCGCGAACCCTCAATCCCGTGTCGCCGCCGAAACGATGGTGACCAGGAACCTCATCGTCATGGCGGGAGAGGTCCGCGGCCCCGACTCGATCACCCACGAACACATTGAAAAAGTGGCTCGATCCTGCGTCAAGGAGATCGGTTACGAGCAGGAAGGGTTCCACTGGCGGAAGTCGGAGTTGAAAATCTACATCCACGAACAATCCCAGGATATCGCCCTTGGCGTCGACGCCAGGGGCAACAAGGATGAAGGCGCCGGCGACCAGGGGCTGATGTTCGGCTATGCCTGCCGCGAGACCAATGTGCTGATGCCGGCGCCGATCTATTATTCGCACGCGATCCTGCGCTCTCTCGCCGAGGCCCGTCACTCCGGGGCGGAGCCCGGCCTTGGCCCCGATGCCAAGAGCCAGGTCACGTTGCTGTATTCGAAGGGAATGCCGGTACACGCGGCCACGGTGGTGGTGTCGACCCAGCACGACGCCGAATTGTCGCAGGAAGAGGTGCGCGAGATCGTCCGCCCCCATGTGGAGAACGTGCTGCCCGAGGGCTGGATGTGCGACGAGGAGAATTTCTACGTCAACCCCACGGGCCGTTTCGTCATCGGCGGCCCGGACAGCGATACCGGCCTGACCGGGCGCAAGATCATCGTCGA
>JADFPK010000169.1 GCA_022562375.1 Pseudomonadota bacterium | reverse complement strand
TGGACTTACAGATGGTCCGCACCGGCATCAACGTCCGCTTCGACTACTGGACATCCCAGGCCAAGGATACCGGCAACAACCGCTGGCGCAACCAGGACAAATACGTGCCGGCGGCCAACGTCACCCAGGGCGGAGGGCCCCCCAACAGCACCATCGGCTCCAACGCCAAATGCGAATACTCCGACCTTCCGGCCACCGAGGCGACGAATTTGCCGAGGGACCAGTGCATCATCGCCGGCGATTGCGCGACCGCACCCGGCAACGTCAACGGCAATGAACGCATCGGCGACGGTACCTGGGATTACCTCGAATATTTCCGCATCAATCACGGCTGCAACCAGAGCACCAACCCGACCTGCAAGCCGGCGGTCTGGGACGCCCTGACCGGCGCCGCCCCCTGGCCGCCGTCACGCTACCATACCTACCGCTACGAGATCGAACAGGCCCCCGATGAGATCGTCGCACCGGGCCAGGACATCTATAACGCCGACGGCAGCGATTCGGGTTTCGATACCACGGAGAACGGTCAGGTCGAGTGCTTCCAGGGCGCCGCGCCGGCGATCCCGGGCTACAACTATTTCCCGGCGATGGCCAAGGATCTGAAGCTGCTGGGCGAGCGTCGGATCCTGCCGATCCTGATTACCAACTGCAACGCGCTTGAGGCGAACGGCACCAGCACCAACGGCAAGTTCTCCTTCGCGGTCACGGAAGTCGGCTTCGTCTTCCTGACCGAGCCGATGGAAGCGCCGCCGGCGGCCGAGATTTACAGCGAGATACTGGGGACATTGGACGATGGCGCCCAGGATCTGATCGTGCGCGACATCATCCAGCTCTATCGCCGCTAAGGCATCGGCGAATCGGCGCCGAACCGGCCGCCTTCCACTACCCCCCGACGAGTCCAATCCATCCCGCCCGAAAGGGTCATGCCACCGGTGACCGCGAAAGACCGGGATGGCGATATACCGGGCATCCGCGTCGATACCGCACCGCTATAAGGCTGCCCTCTCTGCCGGCGGGGACGTCGGCGTACCGGGCCCGCCGGGCGCCCGAGGAGCGCGGTGGAGTTCCGGGCTAGACCCCGGTCTCGGCGATCTTTGGACGGGCGCCGGCCTCGGCGATCACCGCGCGCACCGCTTCGGCGGCTTCCTCGACGTCCGGGCGGGTGACGTCGAGATGGGTCACGGCGCGCAAGAGCGTCCGGGAACTTGTGCCGATGCGGATGCCAAGACCGGCAAGCCTTTCGCTCAACTCCGCCGCCGTCAGGCCGGTGGCGGCGACATCGAAGAACACCATGTCGGTCTCGACCCTCTCCGGGTCGACGGCGACGCCGGGGATGGTGGCGATGCGCTCGGCGAAGTGACGGGCGTTGGCGTGATCTTCGGCCATCCGCCCGACATGGTGCTCAAGCGCGTATACCCCGGCGGCGGCGATGACGCCGGCCTGGCGCATGGCCCCGCCGAGGCGCTGCTTCCATTGCCAGGCCTCGCCGATCAGTTCCGAGGTGCCGGCGAGCACCGCGCCCACCGGACAGCCGAGACCCTTGCTGAGATCGACCCAAACCGTGTCGAACGGTTGGGCATACTCGGCCGCCGCGACGCCCGAGGCGACGGTGGCGTTAAGAAGCCTGGCCCCGTCCATGTGCAGCGCCAGCCCATGCCGCCGGGCGACGTCGGCGACCTCGCCGATGGTGGCCAGCGGCCATACCGTGCCGCCGCCCTGATTCGAGGTTTGCTCGACCACCACCAGGCGTGAGCGCGGCGCGTGGCGCCTTTTGGCGCGCACCCCATCTTCCAGCTGTTCGGCGCTGAACACGCCGTGCACGCCGTCAAGGGTGCGCACCATGGCCCCGGCAAGCGCCGCCGCGCCGCCGGCCTCGGCATTGACGATGTGCGCCGTCCTGTCGGTCAGGATCTCGTCGCCCGGCCGGCAATGCAGCAAGACGGCGATCTGGTTGCACATGGTGCCGGACGGCAGGAACACCGCCTCCTCCTTGCCGAGAAGCTCGGCGGTCATGGCGGTCAGGCGATTGACGCTCGGATCCTCGCCGCGCTGCTCATCGCCGACCTCGGCCGCCGCCATGGCGGCGCGCATTTCCGGTGTCGGCCTGGTCTGGGTGTCGCTGTAGAGATCGATCCGGACCTCGGTCATGAAATGCGTCCTCCCCTCACGGTTCGCCGCCGCCTCCCCAGGCACCCGGCGGATAACATTAGCCTAGAGCGGTTCTTGGTAGATAGGAATCAATTTGATCGGCGCCCGCCGGCGGATGCCCCGGCGTCATGTCGCCGTAAACGCCTGAATGCCGGTCTGGGCGCGGCCGAGGATAAGGGCGTGGATGTCGTGGGTCCCCTCGTAGGTGTTGACCGCCTCCAGGTTCATGACGTGGCGGATGACGTGGAACTCGCCCGAGACGCCGTTGGCGCCGAGCATGTCGCGCGCCGTCCGGGCGATGTCCAGCGCCTTGCCGGCGGAGTTGCGCTTCAGCAGCGAGATCAACTCCGGCGGACAGCGGTCCTCCTCCTTCAGCCGCCCGGCGCGCAGGCAGGCCTGAAGGCCGATGGTGATCTCGGTCTGCATGTCGGCGAGCTTCTTCTGGATCAGTTGATTGGCGGCGAGTGGCCGGCCGAACTGCTTGCGGTCCATGGTGTAGCGCCGCGCCGTGTGCCAGCAGAACTCGGCGGCGCCGAGCGCCCCCCAGGCGATGCCCAGCCGGGCGTTGTTGAGGCAACCGAACGGCACCTTGAGGCCCTTCTCGTTGGCCAAAAGGTTGTCATTCGTCACCGCGACCTCGTCCATCACCACCTCGCCGGTGTCCGATGCCCGGAGCGCGAACTTGCCCTCGATCTTGGTGGAGGTAAGACCCTCCATCCCCTTATCCAGGACGAAGCCGAGGATCACGCCGTCATCGTCCTTGGCGAATATGACGAAGACATCGGCGATCGAGGCGTTGGTGATCCACGTCTTGGCGCCGGTCAGCCGCCAGCCATTGCCGTCCTTGCGCGCCCGGGTCGTCATCGAACCGGGATCGGAACCGTGGTCCGGCTCGGTCAGCCCGAAACAGCCGATCCATTCGCCGGCCGCCAGCTTGGGCAGGTATTTTTGCCGCTGTTCCTCGCTGCCATAGGCGTAGATCGGGAACATGACGAGGGACGACTGCACGCTCATCGCCGAGCGGTAGCCGCTGTCCACCCGCTCCACCTCGCGGGCGATCAAGCCGTTGGCGACGGGACCGATATTGGCGCAGCCATATTTTTCGGGCAGGGTGGCGCCGAGGAAGCCGAGCGCCGCCATCTCCTTCAACACCATCGGGTCGAACACCTCGTTGCGGTTGGCCTCGACGATGCGGGGCATCAGCTTGTCGTCGGCGAACTGACGGGCGGTGTCGCGGATCAGCCGCTCTTCCTCCGTCAGTTGTTCGTCGAACAGGAACGGGTCTTCCCACGAAAAGGATGATTCACTGGCCATGTTCGTCTCCCGAATGCGGACCGCCCTTAAGCCTGAATGCGCTCGATGACCGCGGCGATGCCCTGGCCGACGCCGATGCACATGCTGACCAGGGCATAACGCCCGCCGGTCCGCTCGAGCTGGCGCAGCGAGGTCAGGGTAAGCCGGGCCCCCGACGCGCCGAGGGGATGACCGAGCGCGATCGCCCCGCCATTGGGATTGAGGCGGCCGTCATCGGCGGAAAGCTGCATCTGCTTCAGGCAGCCTAGCACCTGGATGGCGAACGCCTCGTTGATCTCGATCACATCCATGTCGGCAAGCGCCAGCCCGGCCCGTTCCAACGCCTTGGCCGAGGCCGGCGCCGGACCGAGGCCCATGACGCGCGGCGGAACCCCGGCGACGGCGCCGGAAAGGATCCTGGCGCGCGGCTTGACGCCCGCCTCCTCGCCGATTGAACGGGCCCCGATCAGTAGCGCCGCGGCGCCGTCGTTGATGCCCGACGCATTCCCCGCCGTGACCGTGCCGTCGGCGAGCAGGGGTTTCAGGGCCTGCAGCTTGTCGAATGTGGTCCCCGGGCGGGGATGCTCGTCCAGGGCGACGACCGCCGCCGGCGCCTTGCGCCCCATCGGCACCAGCAGCGACAGGATCTCTTCGTCGTAGAACCCGTCCTCCTTGGCTTTCTGGTACTTGCCTTGGGAGGCCTCGGCGAAGCGGTCACTTTCGTCGCGCCCGATATCGAGATCGCGCCCGACATTCTCCGCCGTCTCCGCCATGGTGTCGGCGCCGAATTGTTTCTCGATCTCGGGGTTGGGGAAGCGCGCGCCGAGGGTGGAGTCGAACATCTTGGCGTTCCTGGCGAACGGGCCCTCGGCCTTGCCGATGACGAAGGGGGCGCGCGACATGCTCTCGACCCCGCCGGCGACGAACAGCGCGCCTTGCCCGCAGGTGACGGCGCGGGCGGCGTCGAGCACCGCCGCCAGGCCGCTGCCGCACAGCCGGTTGACGGTGATCGCCCCGGCCTCGACCGGCAACCCGGCGAGGAGGCCGGCATGACGGGCGACGTTGCG
>JADFPK010000168.1 GCA_022562375.1 Pseudomonadota bacterium | reverse complement strand
AAGAACAAGGTCGGGGCGGGATCCATCGTCGTCGCCAATTTCATCTACAACGTCGCCCCTCAGGACGGCTCGGTCATGGTCTCCCTGCAGCGCAACCTCCCCCTAGTCGAGATCATGGGGGGGCAGAAAGGCGTGAAGTTCGAGTCCAGCAAATTCCATTGGCTCGGCAGCCTCGCCAACGAGGCCGGCGTCTGCGCGGTCGCCACCCGCACCGGCATCAAGTCCTTCGACGAGGTCTTCACCAAGCCGGTGCTGATGGGCGGCACCGGCCCCAACGACACCGAGATCTCTCCCGCCCTGCTCAACAATACCCTCAACACCAAGTTCCAGCTGATCAAGGGCTATCCCTCGACGCCGCCGGCCCATCTGGCGATCCAGCGCGGCGAGGTCGATGGCATCTGCCAGTCCTGGTCGTCCTTCAAGGCCATTGCCGGAAGCTATTATACCGATGGCCACATGATTCCCATCCTCCAGCTGTCGCTCAAGAAGCATCCGGAACTGACCAAGCTGGGCGTGCCCCTGGTCTTCGAATACATCACCAAGGATCGCGTCGCGCCCGGGCTCAAGGTCGAGGACGTCACCAGCTATTTCCGCCTGCTGATGGCCGCCAAGGCCATGGGGCGGCCTTTCGCCGTCGGCCCCGGGGTTCCCGCCGATAGGGTCGAGGCCCTGCGCGCGGCCTTCAATGCCATGGCCGAGGACCCCAAGTTCCTGGCCGACGCCAAGAAACAGCGCCGCGAGGTCGATTTGGTGACCGGCGCCGAGATCCAGGGGATCATCAAACAGATGGCGGCGACCCCGAAGGAGGTTCTCGCCAAGCTTGACGGCCTGATGAAATACCGCGGCAAGGCCAAGATGGCCAAGATCGAGATGCTCGTACACACCGGCAAGGTGACCCAGACCAAGAAGGGCGGCCGGCGCATCTTCATCGACTACAAGGGCAAGGAGGTCAAGGCCAAGGTCTCGGGCTCGCGCACCAAGGTGACGCTCGACGGCAAGAAGGCCAAGCGCAAGAAAATCAAGGCCGGCATGACCTGCACCTTCACCTATCCCGGCGCCGGCATGGAGGCGACGAACGTCGACTGCAAGAGTTAAGCGGCACTAAATCCACGCGAACCAAGGCCCCCGGGCGTGCCCCGGGGGCTTTTTTCGCCATCGTCGCGCCGATCGACCATCGGCCGGTCTTGGCGCTCCGCCTGTTAGGGCGGCGGGAGCTTAAGAGCACCCGAACCGCCGGCGCCCCCCGTCACCCCCCGCCCGGCGTGCTCCTGGCGGCCTTTCCGATCTGCCGGATCACCACCGCCAGGAACAGGGGCGCGCCGATGCCCGCGGCGATCAGGAAGGGCACGAGGCCGCCGAGCCAGGTCACCGGGCCGATGATGTAAAGGGTGTCCTCGATCTCGAAGCCGGCGAAGCTCTCCTGCCTGACCAGATCGTGGCCGAAACGCTCCTCGATATAGAAACGCCCGGCGAAGATGGCGCCGACCGAAATGCCGGCGAGCAAACCCATCGGCATCGCCCAGGCGCCGAGGGCGCTTTCGCCGAGGCCAAGGCCGATGCCGATGAACAGCGCGACGTAGTTGGTGACGGCGCCGGCATGGTCGAAATAATGGCCGAAGGTGCTGGTCTTGCCGGTGAGGCGCGCAAGCTCGCCGTCGGTGTGGTCCATGAAGATCGCCGCCATGTACAAGGCCGCCGCCAGGTTGGCCAAGCCCGGATCGCCCTGGGCGAACAGCACCGCCGCCGCCAGGCCGAGGATCAGGCCGAGCGCGGTCAGATGGTTGGGATGGACCCGGGTCGACGCCAGCGGGCGGACCAGCAGCCGTGCCAGGCGGTGGTCCCAGGGCGTGATGCTCACGCCGTCTTCTCCTTAGGCGTCCCGATCTCCTGCAATTGGCCCAGCACCACCTGGTGCGCTCGGGTGAGGTCGGCCTGGTAATCGATCTCGCCCCAGGGCAGGCCGGTGATGTCGGCGATGGCGAAGGTGCCCGGTGGCTCGGAGGCCAGCACGTCGCGGAAGGCTTCCTCGTAAATCTTCATCGTCCGCCCGGCGTCGACATAGCCGCCCATGACCTCGACCAGGCGCCGGCCGATGGCGGGCGAGAAGCGCAGGAAACCCGGCCATTCGCCCCAATAGTCGTGGGCGTTGGTGACCCGCTTGTGGAAGTCGACGATCTCCCCGTCGCGAATGCAAATCTTGACCGGGTCCTCCCCCGGCCTGACCTCGCGGTCCATCAGCATGCAGTTGGCATGTTCGGTCTCGACCAGGGGCCGCATGAGGCGGTGATCGTAAAGCACGTCGGCGTCCATGAAGATGATGTCGTCGCCCGACGTCAGCACCTCGCGCGCGGTCCACAGGCTGATCACGGAGCCGAGGGTGAAGTCGGGGTTGTGGATGGTCTCGATAGTGTCCCCGGCGCCAAGATCGGCGATGGCCTGGTGGATGTCCCCGGCGCGGTAGCCGGTGACGATGACCATGCCGACGACGCCGAGGTGGCGCAGGATCTTGATATGACGCTCGAGCAAGGTCTTGCCGGCGAACTTCAAAAGCACCTTCGGCGGGTGATCGGGGCCTTCATCCAGGCGGGCACCGACGCCGGCGGCCAACATCAACGCCTTCAGCATACTGAACGCTCTCCCTTCGAATGTTCGTTTGCCACCGCCCCCGCCCCGGCGAGAGGGGTTTAGCACAGTCCCCGCCGCCATTGAAGGATGACGCGTCTCTGCCTTATCCGATGGCCTCTGGCTCTTGCCGGCCATCGACGGCCGGCGGCGTCAACTCTGGTTTTGCCGCCGCCGCCTGACCATGGCCATGAGGGCAGGCAAGACGATGAGGGTGCAAAGCAGGGTGAAGAAGATGGCGATGGTCAGGAGCGCGCCCATGCTGGCGGTGCCCCGGTGCGCCGATAGCGCCAGGGTGCCGAAGGAGCCGATGGTGGTCAGGGCGCTGAACACCACGGCGCGGGGCGTGCTGGTGTCGGTCAGTTTGGCGCCGGCGGCCTCGTTTCTGGCGCGCATCACCAGGTGAATGCCGCTGGCGATGCCGAGGCTGAGCAGCAGGGGCAAGACGATGATATTGGCGAAATTGAACGAGAGACCCAGCGCCACCGCGCTCGCCACCGACAACAGCGCCGCCAGCACCAGCGGCGCCAGCACCAAAGCTGAGTCGATGACGCTCCGCAGCACGAGGAGCAGCAAGATGCAAATGGCGGCGAAGGCGGTCAGTACCGCCCGGCGCATGGCGCCGCTGACGGCGTCACCGGCGCCGAGGATGACCACCGGCCCGCCGGTGGCGTCGGGCGCCAATTCCCTGACGGCGGCGACGAAGCGGCGCAGCGCCCGGTTCCCGGTGATGTCCTCCGCCGGGAAGATCTCGACCCGGTAGCGGCCATCGGTGGCGAGGACCCGGTCCTTGATCGTCCCCGGCAAATCCTCGAGCGCGATCTTTTGCGCCATCATCGAGGCGCGCAGCCGGTCGAGCCGGGCGGGCAGGGTCCCGAGGAGGCGGTCCTCGATCCCCTTCAGTCCTACGCCCGGGCCCGCGCCGGACCCGGCGCCCTTGGCCTCGAACGCCTCGATCGCCGCCGCCAGGCGCTTGGCGCCGTCGAGCAGGGCCAGGCGCCTGGCGCCTTCAAGCCGGGAAGGATCCGCCGCCGCCTTCGCCAAGCGCCCGAGCGCCACCCGGAAGCCGGCAAGCGATGCGCGCCGCTCTGCATCCGTCGGCGCCGGCTTTCCTTTCCCGGCTTCGAGCACCGGGGCCAGGAGCAGCGCCATATCGTCGATCATCGCCAGCTTCTCGTCCTGGTCCTCGGGCACGAAATCGGCCAGCGTCCGGGTGCTATCGACCGCTTCGAGGCCCTCGAGGCGCGCGGCCAACTCTACCGCCTCGGCCAGGCTCCCTCTCAGCACCGAAAGCGAAAGGCCGGCGGTCCGGTCATCGCGCTGAAGCTCAAGGAAGGTGGCGACCGATTCACTTTCCGGGTCCTTGAGATGGAGGGGATCGAAGTCGAAGCGGACCTGGGATGCCGCCAAGGCGGCGACGATGCCGAGAGCGAGGGCGCCGAGCAGCACCTTTCCGGCCTTCAGGCGCACCTGGGTCTCGATCCATCGCGGCGCCCTGGCGGCGAAGGCGTCGGCGGCAAGCGGCCCTTGCGCCTTGAGCGGCATCAGCGTGAGGAAGGCCGGCATCAGCGTCATATTGGCGGCAAGCGCGATGAACATGGAGCTTCCGGATATGACGCCAAGCTCCGAGAGGCCGACGAAATCGGTGCCGGTAAAGGAGAAAAATCCGATGGCGGCGGCGACGGCGCAAAGCGTCAGGGCGTTGCCGACGCCGCCCGCCGCTTCCCTTAGCGCCGATGCGTGATCGGCGCCGGTGAGGATCGCCTCGCGGTAGCGCAGCGCGAAATGGATGCCGAAATCGACGCCCAGACCGACGAACAGAACGGCGAAGCCGACGGATATGAGGTTGAGGTGGCCGACCGTGAGCGCCGCGAAGGCGGCGGTCCACACCAGCCCCATCAGAAGGGTC
>JADFPK010000167.1 GCA_022562375.1 Pseudomonadota bacterium | reverse complement strand
CCTCGGGATGGGGTTCGTAGCCATCGGCGCCGGCAGGCGGATCGCCCCTGAGGGCGACGATGTGGCGCACGCCCGCTTGCCAGTAGCCGCGCGCGACCTCGTCGACCTCGGCGCGGCTCGAGCCGACACAGGTCAGGTGCGCCGCCGGCACCAGCGAGGTTTCGCGCAGGATCCGGGCGACGGTGGCGTGGGTGCGCTCGCGCGTCGAGCCGCCGGCGCCGTAAGTGACCGATACGAAACGCGGGCCGAGCGGTTCGAGCCGCTTGACCGACGCCCACAGGATCTCCTCCATCTTCTCGGTCTTGGGGGGAAAGAACTCGAAGGAGACCTCGGGCCTCGCCAAGGCTTCCGGTACCCCGGAGGGTGCCCGGTCCGGGGCCCCATGGCGTGAAGAGGGCGATTTATCGGTCACTGTCTCGACCTCCTTTGCGGCCGGACGGGCCGGGATGGCTTCGGCGGACGGTCCAAATCAGGACGGTCAAGGGATCGCCCGGAAGGCGCACCGTGCCCTCCGGCACCAGACCGGCGGCGCGGCACCAGCCCTTGACCTCGTCGTCGCTGAACCCGAGACGCCTGTGGGCGTGCTCGAGGCGCAGGAATTCAAGATCATGGGGTGCGAAATCGACGATTACAAGCCGCCCGCCCTGGCGCAGCACGCGGGCCGCCTCGGCGATGGCGGCGGCGGGATGGTCGGCATAATGAAGCACCTGATGGATGGTGGCGGCATCGAAGGAGGCGCTCGGCAGCGGCAATTTGTACATGTCGCCATGGCGGACCCGGCAATTGTGCCGTCCCGTGCGTTCCAGATTGGCGCGGGCAAGCGCCAGCATCTCGCGCGAGAGGTCGATGCCGAGCCCGCGCTCCACCTTGTCACCGAATAATTCCAGAATCCGCCCGGTACCGGTGCCGATATCGAGGAAATCACCGACGCCCTCCATCGGCATGGCCTCGAGCAGCGCCTTCTCGACCTCCGCTTCGGCAACATAGAGCTTGCGAATCTTGTTCCACCTCGCCGCGTTCTTGCGAAAGTACGCTTGGGCGCGCCCGGCGCGCGCCTGCTTGACGGCGCCGAGCCGCTCGCGGTCAAGCGCAAGCGCCGCGTCATCGGCGGGGATCATGTCGACGAGTCTGCGGCCAAGCCGGGTGCCCGCGTCGCCGCCGGTGAGCCGGTAAAAGGCCCATGTCCCCTCGCGGATGCGCTCGAGCAACCCGGCCTCGACCAACAGCTTCAAATGGCGCGAGACCCTGGGCTGACTCTGGCCCAGGATCTCGGTCAATTCGCTGACCGTCAACTCACCCTCGGCGCAAAGGGCCAGCAATCTGAGGCGGGTCGGCTCCGCCGCCGCCCGCAGTCCCGCCAGATAATCGTCCAATCCTGTCATCGCCGGAGACCGGTTCCATGCCGTCGCAATCGGAATTAATTACAATATAAATATATACATATGTTTAACAGTCAACCTCCCGGACGGCCTTTCGGCCGTCATCATTGGCGTGGTGGCATATTCGCCGCGCCATCTCCCTCCGGCGAAGGCGGAATCACCTGGATTCGCGCGGCTTCACGCCGTTTTGCCGATGTGGGACAAAATTGCAACAGTGCCTCCCCTTCGCCCCTCCCGGCAAGTTTTCGTTACTGGTTTTTTCCCACCGCCTGTGCTAGTGAAACTGCAAGGGAAGTTTCTTAATTGGGTCATACCGGATCGCCACGGCAGAGACTTAAAATTGAGCATAAATTTTAAGTAGCCCTTCACACGGAAAGGATATCGTGATGGGTTGCCCTAGCACCGGGGCCGCGTAAGCGGTGAGTGCGTTTGTGTGACGCCGAGGGAGGCGGCACATCGCGTTTTCTTCGGCACGATGGTCGATAAAATTAGCGTTTTTGTTACACAAATTGGTAGATCCATGTTGAGACAACTCTTTGCTTCCATGCCTTCACGCGTTGTCGTGATACTCGCCGCCGCCTTCCTGTTCGCGGGGTGCGCCACGCCGCCCAAGGACGATCCCGAAGCGCTGGCCGAATTCGAAAAGGCCAACGACCCGATCGAGCCTTTCAACCGGGTGGTGTTCGACTTCAACATATTCATCGACAAATTGCTCTTCAAACCCATCGCCACCATGTACGCCGGCGCCATGCCCGAGTATGGCCAGGAGAGAGTGCATAACGTGCTGGCGAACATGCGCGCGCCCCTCGTTTTCATAAACGACGCCTTGCAGGGCGAGGGGGAACGCGCCGGGGTGACGGCCGGGCGTTTCGTGATCAACACGACGGTGGGGGTGCTGGGCATCTTCGACGTCGCCGGGGAGTGGGGCCTGGAGCCTCATAGCGAGGATTTCGGCCAGACTTTCGCCGTGTGGGGCGCGCCCGAGGGTTTCTACCTCGTGTTGCCGATATTCGGGCCATCCAATCCGCGCGACGGCCTGGGGCTTCTCGCCGAGGCGGTCCTCGATCCGGTCAACTATTGGGCCCGCAGTGAGAATATCGACGAGTTGCCTCTCTCGCGTACGCTGGCAACCGGCGTCGACATCCGGTCGCGTAATCTCGACACCCTGGACGAGATCGAGCGGACCTCGCTTGACTTCTACGCCGCGATCCGCAGCCTCTACCGCCAGCGCCGCGCCGACGAGATCAGAAACAGCAGGCCCTCCGCCATCCAGCCGGCGCCGGGGATTTCGACCACCCCCAATCCGGCGCGACAGGCTGAGTCGGCGGCCCTTCTCGACTGATCGGTCATGTTTATCCCACGGTCCTTGCTCGCGGCCGGACTGGCACTGGCCCTCGTCGGTCCCTGGGCCGCGCCCGAGGTCCAGGGGGCGCCCGCCGACGCCAAATCCTTCGTTGCCGAATTCGGCGAAAGAGCGATTCGGGAACTGACGTCGACGGACATCAGCGATGCCGAGCGCGTCAAGCGCATGCGGGTGTTGCTGGCCGATGCCTTCGATGTCGAGGCGATCGGCAAGTTCGTCCTCGGCATTTACTGGCGCCGGTCGACCGAAGATCAGCGGGCCGAGTTCCTCAAGCTTTACCGGACGGTCGTCTCCCACAGCTACGCCGGGCTGTTCAAGAAATATTCCGGAGAGACGTTCGAGGTCATCAGGCAAGTATCGATGGCCGGCGGCGTCAGCATCGTCTATGGCCGCATCAACCGCATGAGCGGCCCGCCGATAGCGGTCGAGCTACAGGTCGTCAAGAACTCCGGCGGTTTCAAGGCGGTGGACATCAAGATCGAAGGCATCTCCATGCCGCTGACCCATCGCAAGGAGTATTCCTCCGTCATTCGCCGCAACCGGGGAAGCGTAGCCGGCCTTTTGAATGTCCTGCGCAAGAAGGCCTCGGTCCTCGAGGACTCGATTTCCGAGTAACCGAATAGGACGGCCCGTCCCGTCCGGCCCAAGCATCTTATAGGACTTGCGCGCCGCCGGCGGTTGGGCGGGCGCGGCGGTTCGACCCGCCGCCGGCGTTCACCGCCGGACCAGGGGTTTGTAGCGGATGCGGTGGGGTCGGTCCGCCTCGACGCCGAGGCGGCGCTTCTTCTCGGCCTCGTAATCGGCGTAATTGCCTTCGCACCACACCACCTGGCTGTCGCCCTCGAAGGCGAGGATGTGGGTGGCGATGCGGTCCAGGAACCAACGGTCATGGCTGATCACCAGGGCCGAGCCGGCGAATCGGACCAGCGCTTCCTCGAGCGCCCTGAGGGTGTCGACATCAAGATCGTTGGTCGGCTCGTCCAACAGCAGCAAATTCGCCCCCGACTTGAGCACCATGGCGAGATGCACGCGGTTGCGTTCGCCGCCGGAAAGCTGGCCGACCTTTTTCTGCTGATCCGCGCCCTTGAAGTTGAAGGCGCCGCAATAGGCGCGGCTCGCCATTTTCCTCTGGCCGAGCACGATTTCATCCTCGCCGCCGGAGATTTGTTCCCACACCGTCTTGTCGGGGTCGAGGATATCGCGGGACTGGCCGACATAGCCGAGCCTCACGGTATCGCCGATGCGGATGGCGCCGCTATCGGGGCTTTCCTCGCCGATGATCATGCGAACGAGCGTCGTCTTGCCGGCGCCGTTGGCGCCGATAACGCCGACGATGCCGCCCTTCGGCAGACGGAAGGAAAGATTCTCGATCAGAAGGCCGGCGCCATAGCCCTTGCTGAGTTCCTTGGCCTCGACGACGAGGTCGCCGAGCCTGGGGCCGGGCGGAATGATGATCTGCGCGGTCTCCGGCGCCGCCCTCGCGCTCTCGCCGAGGAGTGTCTCATAGGCGGCGATCCGCGCCTTGCCCTTGGCCCGCCGGGCGGAAGGGGTGGTGTGGATCCATTCAAGCTCGCGCTTGAGCGTCCGTTGGCGGGCGGTCTCGCGTCTCTCCTCGTGGGCCAGGCGGAGCTGCTTTTGCTCGAGCCAGGCCGAGTAGTTGCCCTCGAAGGGGATGCCGCGGCCGCGGTCGAGTTCGAGTATCCAGCCCGCCACGTTGTCGAGGAAATAGCGGTCGTGGGTGACGGCGACGACCGTGCCCTCATAGTCCTTGAGGAACCGCTCGAGCCAGGCGACCGATTCGGCGT
>JADFPK010000012.1 GCA_022562375.1 Pseudomonadota bacterium | reverse complement strand
GCGGGCGCCGAGGCCGCCGATGAAACCGGGAAAACAGGCGATCGATCGGCCCAAGGCACCACCCATCGCGCGCCCCGTTGCGGTCGCGAAGGGGGCGGGAAATATTGACCAACGGTACTCACATCACCCGGATTTCGGTCGCCTGCGGTCCCTTGGGCCCGTCGCCGATGCGCACCTCGACGTTCTGACCGGCCTGTAGCCGGGCAACGCCGGAGCGGCGCAGGGTCACCATATGAATGAACACATCCCGCTCATACCCGGACTGGGAGACGAACCCGTACCCCTTGTCGGGATTGAACCATTTGACCGTCGCCTCGACGAAGTCGCCGGACGGCGGAATGGGGGCATCGAAGGCCGGGCCGTCGGTATCGCGCGTGATCGGGGTCTGTGGTTCGGCGGTACTGTTATCGACATCCAGAATCCGCGTCACCTGCAAGCCCTTGTCGCGCCGCACGACCTCGCACACCACGGTGGCGCCGGGCTGAAGCTCTTCATGGCCGGCGTCACGCAACACCGACAAATGCAAAAACGCGTCATGCGCTTCATCGGCCGGCGTAATAAAACCGAAACCCTTCACCGTATTGAACCACTTGACAGTGCCGCGGACTTCGAACGGCTCCGCCGATTCATCGGTGTGACTCGCCTCGCTCATGCGAACGTTCTTCCCCGAGATATATTTTTGCTATAGAGCCTATCATCTTTTTCAGGAAGTTACAAACAGGCCGGTTAAATTAAAAGATTATAATGGGTTGACGGATCGGGCCGCATGTCGCCGGTGGCGTCGAGGCATCGAGGCGCGCTGGGCCGGTGCGAAGTCCCTCGGCCGCCCGGCGTCCGGCCTTTCCGACAGCGCCTAACCACGACGCAAAAGAATCCCGGTCAAACGATTCCATCTGGCCGGATAATGCTCTAGGGTACGCCCCCATAATTATGACTCCACCGGGCAACCTGGACCGGGTCGTGACACCACGGCGTTTGGCCGGCGCCTTGGTGTTCGGAAACGGTAAGCTGGCGATTTGACGAATGGATCGGATCAAGGTTCACGCACTCACCCTGGGTCTCGGTCTGTTCGGCCTATGGCTGCTGCTTTCGGGCCATTATGACAGTCCGCTGCTTCTGACACTCGGCGTCATCTCCTGTATCGCCGTCGTCTTCATCGCCCAGCGCATGGACGTGGTCGACCATGAAAGCGTCCCCTTGCAGGTGCGCTTCGGTTTCATCGGCTATCTCGCGTGGCTGACCAAGGAGATCGTCCTGGCGAATATCGCCGTCGCCAAGATCATCATCAGCCCGTCCCTTCCCCTCGGTCCGCTGCTGTTCCGGGTCAAGACGTCGCAAAAGACCGATGTCGGCCGCGTGACGCACGCCAATTCCATCACCCTGACGCCGGGCACCATCTCGGTCGAGGTCGAGGACGACGGCATCGTCGTCCACGCCCTTACCGGCGATTTCGCCAGTGACACGGCGAATGGTGAAATGGACCGGCGCGTGACCGCCGTCGAGGGCGGTTGAGGTATGTTCACCGCCGCCTCCGCCGCCATCCTCATCACCATGTTCTTGGCGCTGGTGCGCCTGTTCGCCGGCCCGACGCTCTATGACCGGGTGCTGGCGGTGAACTCCTTCGGCACCAAGACGGTGCTGCTCATCGGCGTCATGGGATTCCTCACCGAACGGCCCGAATTCCTCGACATCGCGCTGCTTTACGCGCTGATCAACTTCATCAGCACCATCGCCATCCTCAAATTCTTCCGCTACCGCGCGCTCGGCGACGCGCCCGACCGCAAACACCGAACGGACGCATGGAAACGGCTCTCGATATCCTGAGCGGGGTGCTGTTGCTTGGCGGCGGCGCCTTCGTCTTGATCGGCGGCATCGGCCTGCTGCGCCTGCCGGATTTCTACACCCGGCTGCACGCCGCCGGCATAACCGACACCATGGGCGCCGGGCTGATCATCCTCGGCATGATGGTCGCCGGCGGCCTGAGCCTGGTGACGGTGAAGCTGGTGCTGCTTGGCGCGCTCATCTTCCTGACCAGCCCGACGGCGACCCACGCCATCGCCAACGCCGCCTTCACCGCCGGCCTCGAGCCCTGGGCCAAGCAGGACGGCAACGGCGGCGATCAAGGGGAGGCAACCTCATCGTAAGCGTGATCGACATCGTCCTGCTGACCTTCCTCGGGCTGACGGCGCTTGCCATCGTGCGCCTGCGTCACCTGTTCGCGGTGGTCATGCTGACCGGCGTCTATACGCTGCTCTCGGCCGGCCTCTTCGTCCTCCTCGACGCCGTCGACGTCGCCTTCACCGAAGCCGCCGTCGGCGCCGGCATCTCGACGGTCCTCCTGCTCGGCACCCTGGCGCTCACCTCCCGGCGCGAGAAGGTCCCCGGCCGCACACCGGTCTTGCCCCTCATCGTGGTGCTGATCACCGGCGCCGCGCTACTCTACGGGACCCTCGACATGCCGCGGTTCGGCGACGCCGACGCACCGATCCAGCGCCATGTCGCTCCCCGTTACATCCAAGAATCCGGGACCGAGATCGGCGTGCCCAACATCGTCACCTCGGTGCTCGCGAGTTACCGCGGCTTCGACACCTTGGGCGAGGTCACCGTCATCTTCACCGCCGGCATCGGCATCCTGCTGCTTCTCGGCGGCACCGGGAGCCGACGGCGCAAGGACGACGAGACGGAGGAAGAGGGATGAACCATCACCTGGTATTGCGCGTGGTCTCGAAGATGCTGATACCGCCGATCCTGCTGTTCGCCCTTTACGTCCAGTTCCACGGCGATTTCGGGCCCGGAGGCGGGTTCCAGGCGGGCGTGATATTCGCCTCCGCCTTCATCCTCTACGCCCTGGTTTTCGGGCTCGAGACGGCGCGCCGGGTGGTGCCCGAGGGCGTGGTCCGCGCCGCGATGGCGGTGGGGGTGTTGATTTTTGCCGGCGTCGGCTTCGCCGGCCTGCTTCTCGGCGGCAACTACCTCAACTACTCCGTCCTCGCCGAAAACCAGCAAGCGGGCCAACATCTCGGCATCACCTTGATCGAATTCGGCGTCGGCACCACGGTGGCGGCGGTGATGATCACCATCTTTTTCGCCTTTGCCGGCCGCTCATCGCGCATGAGCGACGAGGATTGGTGATGACGCCGGCCGACATCCCCGGACTTTACAACTACTGGGTCGTCATCTTGCTGATGATGACGGGTCTTTACATCGTCGTCTCGCGGGGCAATCTGGTGAAGAAGATCGTCGGTCTCATCATTTTCCAGACCTCCGTCTTCCTGCTCTACATCTCGATGGGGAAGATCATCGGCGGCACGGCGCCGATCCTGACCGGGCGGGAGGAGATCTTCTCCAATCCCCTGCCCCATGTCCTCATCCTGACGGCCATCGTCGTCGGCATTTCGACCACCGCGCTCGGTCTCGCCCTCGTCGTCAGGATTGGCGACGCCTATGGCACGATCGAGGAGGACGAGATCATCGAGGCCGACTACGAAGCCGAGTTCGGGGGTCCCGAGACGCCGTGATCACCCAGCACTTACCCGCGTTGCAGATCGTCTTGCCGCTGGTCGCGGCGCCGCTTTGCGTTCTGCTGCGCCGGGGAGACCTCGCCTGGGGCCTGGCGCTGATCGTCAGTTGGGCGGCCCTGGCGATCTCCGTCATGTTGCTCCAGGCCGTCGTCACCGGCGGCGTGATTTCCTATGAGTTTGGCGACTGGGCGCCGCCCTGGGGCATCGAGTACCGGATCGACGCCGCCAATGCCTTCGTCCTGCTGATCGTCTCCGGCATCAGCGCCGTCGTCCTGCCCTATGCCCGCGCCAGCGTCGCCAGCGAGATCGAGGAATCGAAACACTGCCTTTTCTACACCGCCTATCTGTTGTGCCTGACGGGACTGCTTGGCGTCGCCATCACCGGCGACGCCTTCAACCTGTTCGTGTTCCTGGAGATCACCTCGCTGGCGACCTACGTGCTTGTCGCCATGGGCGCGGGCCGGGACCGCCGGGCGTTGCCGGCGGCGTTCACCTACCTCATCATGGGGACCATCGGCGCCACCTTCTTCGTCATCGGCGTCGGGCTTCTGTACATGGTGACGGGGACGCTGAACATGAATGATCTGGCGCTCCGGATCGCCGATCTCGGCGACAACCGCACGGTCTCGGTGGCCTTCGCCTTCCTCGTCGTCGGCTTGGGGCTGAAGCTGGCGCTGTTTCCGCTCCATCTGTGGCTGCCCAACGCCTATGCCTACGCGCCCTCGGTCGTGACCGTGTTCATCGCCGCGACCGCGACCAAGGTGGCGGTCTATGCCCTGCTGCGCTTCCTGTTCACGGTCTTCGGCTTTGAATTCTCGATCGGGGCCCTGACACTCACTTACGTGTTCCTGCCGCTGGCGATCGCCGGCATGTTCGCGGCCTCGACCGTCGCCATCTTCCAGGTCGACATCAAGCGCATGCTCGCCTATTCGTCGGTGGCGCAACTCGGTTACATGGTGCTGGGCGTGAGCTTCGCCAACGTCACCGGCCTGACGGCGACCATCCTGCATCTCTTCAACCACGCGCTGATAAAGGGAGGCCTGTTCATGGCCTTGGGCTGTGTCGTCTATCGCTGCGGATCGGCGTCGATCGATGAGATGCGGGGATTGGGCCGGCAGATGCCGCTGACCATGGCGGCCTTCGTCATCGGCGGGCTCAGCCTCATCGGCATACCGCTGACGGTCGGTTTCATCAGCAAATGGTATCTCATACTGGGCGCGCTCGAGGCCGGCTGGTGGCCGGTCGCGGTCCTCATCGTCGCGACTTCGCTGCTGGCGGTGCTCTATGTCTGGCGCGTCGTCGAGGTGGCGTATTTGCAGCCGGCGCCCGAAGGCCGTGTCGTCACCGAGGCGCCCCGCTCCATGCTCATCCCGATGTGGGTGCTGATCGTCGCCAACATCTATTTCGGCATCGACGCCAGCCTGACCACCTCGGTCGCCGGAACGGCGGCCAGGGCGTTGATCGGCGGGACGCCATGACGGTTGGGCTGGCGCTTGCCCTCACCCTCGCCCTTCCCTTCGCCGGCGCCGTGATGATCGGCGTCACGAGTTCGCGCCCCAACTTGCGCGAGGGCGTGACGCTGATCACCGCCACCGCCCTGTTCCTGACCGTTTTGTCGCTCCTCGATGGCGTGTTCGCGGGCGCCAGGCCCGCCGTCGAACTGCTCGAGGTCATGCCGGGGCTTCCCCTGGCGCTCGAGATCGAGCCCCTCGGCATGCTCTTCGGCCTCGTCGCCTCGGGGCTTTGGATCGTGACCTCGGTCTATTCGATCGGTTACATGCGGGCCAACAACGAAGACCATCAGACCCGCTATTACGTCTGCTTCGCCATCGCCATCGGCAGCGCCATGGGCATCGCCTTCGCCGCCAACATGTTCACCCTGTTCCTCTTCTACGAGGCGCTGACGCTTTCGACCTACCCGCTGGTGGCCCACAGGGAGACCGAGGATGCCAAGCTCGGCGCGCGGACCTATCTCGGCATCCTGCTCTCGACCTCGATCGGGCTGCAGCTCGTCGCCATCATCTGGACCTGGCAGATCGCCGGCACCCTCGATTTCACCCCCGGCGGCATCCTCGCCGGCAAGGTCGAGGGCGTCTTCGTGCCCATCCTGCTGGCGCTCTATATGTTCGGCATCGGCAAGGCGGCGCTGATGCCGTTCCACCGCTGGCTGCCCGCCGCCATGGTGGCGCCGGCGCCGGTCAGCGCCCTGCTGCATGCCGTCGCCGTCGTCAAGGCCGGCGTCTTCACCGTCATGAAGGTGGCGGTTTATATCTTCGGCATCGATTTCCTCGCCGTCACGGGGGCGTCCGAATGGCTGGTCTGGGTGGCGGCGACGACGGTCCTGCTGGCCTCCTTCGTCGCCCTGACCCAGGACAACCTCAAGGCCAGGCTCGCCTATTCCACCATCAGCCAGCTTTCCTACGTCGTCCTTGGCGCCGCCGTGGCGACGTCGATGGGGGTGATCGGCGGGTCGTTGCAGATCGCCATGCATGCCATGGGCAAGATCACGCTGTTCTTCTGCGCCGGCGCCATCTACATCGCCACCCGCAAAATCGATATCAGCGACATGGTGGGGCTCGGCCGGGCGATGCCGTTCACCTTCGCCGCCTTCCTGATCGGCGCGTTGAGCATCATCGGTCTGCCGCCGCTCGGCGGCTCGTGGAGCAAATGGTACCTGATGGTCGGCGCCGCCGACGCCGGGCAGATGGTGATCATCGGGGTGCTCATGGTCAGCTCGCTGCTGAACGTCGCCTATCTGATCCCGGTGGTGGCGCGCGGCTTCTTCCTGCCGGCGCCCTCCGCCAATATCGCCGCCCAGTCCGCCGGCGCGGCGGCCGTGCCGGCGGACCCCGGCGGCATCCACGAAGCGCCGCTCTTGTGCGTCCTCGCTCCGTGCCTCACCGCGGCGGGCTGTATCGCCCTCTTTTTCTTCGCCGATCCGATCTACCGGCTGATCGCGCCGATCGCCATGCGCTGAGGGAGAACGATTTGACCGACACACCGAACGGCCAACAACCCCCCTCGCCCACCGAGGGCAAGAAATACTGGCTCGATCAGCGGCGCAACGTCGAAAAGATCTTCTGGGGCCTCGTCCTCGTTTGCGCCGCGCTTGGCCTCGCCGACTTCTTCTATGACAAGCACCCCCAGTTCGCCATGGAGGATATTCCCGCCATCTACGGGCTTTACGGTTTCGTCGTCTGTGTGGGGCTCGTGCTCGGGGCGAAGGAGCTTCGTAAGGTCCTGAAGCGGGACGAGGATTACTATGATTGACGGTCTCTCGCCCGGCCTGATCCTGATCGTCGGCGCGCTGGGGATCCCCTTCCTGCGGGGGAAGTGGCGCCACGCCTATATGCTGGCCCTTCCCGTCCTTGGCGGGTGGCAGCTCTGGGGCCTCGGTCACGGGGTCTACGGCCAGGTGGAAATCTTCGGCTATGCGCTGACGCTGGTGCGCGTCGACAAGCTTTCCGTCGTCTTCGGCGCGATCTTCCTTCTCATCGCCTTCATCAACGTCATCTACGGCATGCACGAGCGCGACCGGCTCCAGGACACCTCCTCGGTGATCTACGCCGGCGCCGGGATTTCCGCCGTCTTCGTCGGCGACTTGATCACCCTTTTCATCTTCTGGGAGCTGACGGCGCTATCCTCGGTGTTCCTCATCTGGGCCAGCCGCACGGAACGTGCCTACGCCGCCGGCATGCGCTATTTGATCGTCCAGATCGGCTCGGGCGTCATCCTGCTCGCCGGCGTCATCCTGCACCTGCGCGAAACCGGCTCGATCGCCTTCGACAACCTCGGCGTGGTCAACCCGGCGACGGCGCTGATCTTCATCGCCTTCGGCATCAAATGCGCCTTCCCGCTGCTGCACAACTGGCTCCAGGACGCCTATCCCGAGGCCACGGTCACCGGCACGGTGGTGCTGTCCGCCTTCACCACCAAGCTCGCGGTCTATGCGCTGGCGCGCGGATACGCCGGCACCGAGGCGTTGATCTATATCGGCGCCGTCATGGCCGCGTTCCCGATCTTTTACGCCGTCATCGAGAACGACCTCCGCCGCGTGCTGGCCTACAGCCTCAACAACCAGCTCGGCTTCATGGTGGTCGGCATCGGCATCGGCACCGAGATGGCGCTGAACGGCACCGTCGCCCACGCCTTCGCCCATATCCTCTATAAGGCGCTGCTGTTCATGTCCATGGGCGCCGTCCTGTTCCGCACCGGAACGATCAAGGGAACGGATCTCGGCGGCCTCTATAAATCCATGCCCTTGACCATGATCTTCTGCGTCGTCGGCGCCGCGTCGATCTCGGCCTTCCCGCTGTTCAGCGGGTTTATTTCGAAGTCACTCATCATGTCCGCCGCGGCGAACGAAGGGTATCTCTTGGTGTGGCTGGTGCTGCTCTTCGCCTCCGCCGGGGTGTTCCACCATTCGGGCATCAAGATCCCGTTCTTCGCCTTCTTCGCCCACGATTCCGGCATCAGGTGCAAGGAGGCGCCACTGAACATGTTGATCGCCATGGGCATCGCGGCGTTCCTCTGCATCGCCATCGGCGTCTACCCGGCGCCGCTTTACGCGCTGCTGCCCTACCCGGTCGATTTCGAGCCCTACACCACCCCCCACGTGATCACCCAACTGCAACTCTTGCTTTTCTCGGCGCTGGCCTTCGCGGTTCTCATGCGCACCGGCCTCTATCCGCCGGAAGTGAAGTCCACCAACCTCGACAGCGACTGGCTCTACCGCAAGGCCATGCCGGCGGCCGTCGGCCGGTTCATGGAGATCGGCGGCGCGGCGCGCGACGCGGTGCTGGCCCGGGCGCAAAACCAACTCGAGCGTTTCATCAGTACCATCTACCGCCACCACGGGCCGCAAGGGGCGCTGGCCCGCACCTGGTCGACCGGCTCGACCGTGCTTTGGGTCGCGGTGCTGCTGGCGGCGACGCTGATCATCTATTACATCTGAGGGGGTACATCTGAGGGGGGAGTGAGGCTTGAGGGCTCAGGGGCCGAATGGCCCCGCACTCAGCCGCCGAGGAACAGCTTGCCGACGGCGGGGTTTTCCAGCAATTCGTCGCCCGGCCCGGCGATGGCGATCTCGCCCGCCACCAGCACGTAGCCGATATCGGCGAATTCCAGGCCCTTCTTGGCGTTCTGCTCGACCATGATGATGGTCTTGCCTTCGGTGTTCTGCAGATCGTCGAGGATGTCGAACACCATGTCGATGAAGCGCGGCTCGAGCCCGATGGAGGGCTCGTCCACCAGCAGCACCTCGGGCTCCATCACCAGCGCGCGGGAGATTTCCAGCAACCGGCGCTCGCCGCCGGACAGCACGCCGGCGGGGTGGGTGCGGCGGTTGGCGAGGCGGGGATATTTCTCGAAAATCCGCTCCGCCGCTTCCTTGGCATCGTCGGGCTTGGCCATCAGGTAGCCGCCCATCCACAGATTTTCCTCCACCGTCATCGAGGGGAACACGGACTTGTCCTGGAGGATGTAGGCGATACCGGCGCCGCGCAGCTTCTCGCTGGCGGTGAGTGCGGTGATGTCCTGTTTATCGTCGCCCTCACCGATGGAAATGGCGCCGCTGAAAATGTTGGTGAAGCCGAAGATCGAGTGCAGCACGGTGGACTTGCCGGCGCCGTTGGGCCCGATCAGGCAGAGCGACTGGCGCCGGGCCACCTGGAGGTTGAAATCGTGCAGGATTTCCATCTTGCCGTAGCCCGCGCGCAGGCTCTCGATCGAGACGAAGGGCGCGTTGTGGGCGAGCGCGGCGATCTGCTCCCGGCTCGCGCCCACCGCCATCTCCCGGGCCTGGCGGGTGACTTCCTCGACCGAGATCACGGAATCCGTGGCGATCTCACCGTCACCGCGCGCGCCGTCCCCGCCGCCCGCGTCGCCGGCCGATTTTTCACCCGTCTCCACCATCAATCGGACTCCTCGGAGTCCACCGCATGATGCCCGCCGAGATAGGCGTCGATGACCCGCCCGTCCTTCTGGATCTCCGCCGGCGTGCCGTGCGCCAGCACCCGCCCATTGGACAGGCAGTAGATGTTGTCGGCCAGTCCCATGATCACCGGCATGTTGTGCTCGATGACGAACAGCGTGATGCCGAACTCGCGGGTCGCGTGCTTGAGCCGGTCGATCAGCCCGTTGATCAGGGTCGGGTTGATGCCGGCGGTGGGCTCGTCCAGCAAAAGGACCTTGGGCTCGTTCATCAGCGCCATGGCGAATTCCAGCAGCTTCTGCTGGCCGAAGGAAAGATCGCCCGAAATCAGCAGCCGTTTCTCATACAGCCCGACGAATTCCAGCAACCGCACGGCCTTCTCCGTCACCTCGGGCGGGTATGTCTTGAACATGGTGGCGTAGCTCTCGTGCCGATGGGGCACCGAGATCAGCATATTTTTGACGCAGTTCATCTTCGAATAGATGCGCGTCTGCTGGAAGGTGCGCAGCAGGCCGAGGCGGGCGATCTGCTGCACCCGGAAGTCGGAAATCTCGACACCCTCGAAGCGGATCGAGCCGGTATCGATGGGGTGGTAACCGACGATGGAGTTGAACAGGGTGGTCTTGCCCGACCCGTTGGGCCCGATCAGACCGGTGATCCGCCCCTCCGGCACGCCAAGCGTGATGTCGTCATTGGCGATGATGCCGCCGAACGCCTTGGTGACGCCCTCGACCTCGATCATGTCGGTCATTCGGCGGCTCCCGTGCGCCGCGGCGCCCCTTCAAGCTCGATCTCCCGGGCCGCGCCGGCCTCATCGACGACGATGCCGAACCAGTGCGGGCGCTTGACCTGGACCCACCCCATGATGCCCTGCTGGAAGAACACCACGACGATGATGATGAACGCGCCGAGAGCGACCCACTGCCAGCCCAGCAGATGGATCCAGGTGACTTCCTTGAAGGCATGGAACAACGTCGCCCCGATCACCGGACCCCACATGGTTCCCTTGCCGCCCAAGAGAGCCATCACCACCATGAAGATGCCGAACGTCACGGTCGGGAAGGCGACCTCGAGCGGCTCGATGAAGCCGATCATGTTGCCGAAGATGGCGCCCGAAATTCCGAGGAAGAACGCCGAGATGCACCAGCCGACGGTCTTGTGTCGCCGGGTATGGATACCCATGCCCTCGGCCTTCTCCTCGTCGTCGCGCATGGCATTGATGGCGAGGCCGAAACGGCTGGCATAGATCCGCTTGAGTACCAAGAAGGTGACGACCGCCAGCGTGAAACACAGCAGATAGAAGAAATAGGCCCGGTCGTCCGGCTCGCCGGGGTAGACCGGCAAGGCGATCCCGCCGCCGCCGCCGACATACTCCCACGCGGAGAACAGCTCGCCCGCCGCCAGCGCGATACCGAGCGTGCCGATGGCGAAATAAGGGCCGCGCAGGCCGAATACGATCCACCCGAGGATGACCGCGGCGACGGCACAGACCAGCCCCGCCGCGATCATCCCCAAGGCGAGGCCGGTGAAATACTGTTCCGGCGTAAAATTGACCGTAATCGCGCCGTACGCGGCGGTGTATTTGGCCACGTCGTAATAAAGCCCGATCTGCACGATGACGCAGGTGTACATGCCGGCGCCGAAAAAGAAGATGTTGCCGAGCGAGTTGTAGCCCATCTGCCCGCCCATCACGTCCCAGGTCATGGCGAACAGGATCATCACCCACAACACCGCAATCTGGAGCGTGTAGTTGGGGAAGATCAGCGGCGCGATGATTCCGATTGCGAGGATGCCGACCTGAAGCAGAATCTGACCGCGTTTCGACGTCATTGTACCGCCTGGCGGTGCCGGCTCTGCAGGATCTGGCGCACCACCAGTACCACGACCAGTAATGCGACCACCGAGAATTGCTGCAACTCCGCGCCCAGCACGAAACCTGCGTATTGTTCAGCCACGCCGAGACCGAGTCCGGCGATGATCACGCCGGGCAGATTGCCCAGCCCCGCCGCCGTCACGATCACGAACGAGCGGATCGAGTGGCTCATCCCGAAGAACGGCTGGATGACCCAGATCATCGAGATCAGGACGCCGGCGGCGCCGCAGATCGCCGAATTCAGCGCGAAAGTGAAGGCATAGACCCGCCCGGTGTCGATACCCATCACCTTGGCGGCGCGCGGATCCTGGGCCGTCGCCCGGATCGCCTGCCCCATGCGGCTGAACTTCATGAAGGTGACCACGATCGTGGCCAGCACGGCGGCGAGGCACAGTGCGACGAACTTGATGTCGGCCATCGTCACCATGCCCCCGAACATCGAACGTATCGCGAAGCCCGATTCCGTGATCTGCACCTCGGGTCCGAAGGCGATGTTCAGAAACTGCTGTATGACCAGCGCCAGCCCGAAGGTGGCGAGCAGCGAGGTGAACAGGTCCCGCTCGATGACATAGCGGATGATCAGGAAGTAAATCGCCCAGCCGAAGGCGAACATCAGGACGATGGCGATGGGCAGGCCGATGATCGGGTGGACGCCGAGCTCCGACAAATACCACGCGATATAACCGCCCATGATCACCAGATCGCCCTGGGCCAGGTTCTTGACGTTCATCACCCCCCACACCAGGGCCAGCCCATAGGCCGCGAGCGCGAAGATGGCGCCGATCAACAACCCGTCGAGCAGAAGCTGCACGTTCAGGACCGGCACGTCGGTCAACAATGCGATGTTGTCCACCATTTTACCGCCTTCGGGGTCGCCCCCTTAAACAACGCCCGCCCCCGCATCGCGGCGGGGGCGGGACGTTTAGCTAGTTACGCAAACAGCAAACAACGCTACATCCCCGGCACCTTGCGCGGGTGCTGCACGGGAGCGGACGCCCACTTCAACGGCGCCACGATCTTGAGCTTGCCATTCTGAATCTGGCGCAACACCATCGGCTTGGCAATATTGTTGCCGGCCTTGGAGAACCTGATGTCGCCATAGAAGGTCTTCATGTTGGTCTCGGAAAGCGCCTGGCGAACCTTCTCGGTGTCGAAGGAATTCGCGCGCTCGAAGGCGTCCTTCCATACCATCACCGCGGCCGAGGCCTGGGCCGCCTGGTACGGCACGTTCTTGTAGCCGGAGTAGGTCTTCTTGAACAGCGTGTCGTAATCCATCGCGCTGCCGAAGGTATCGCCCTTGTAGGACAAGGTCTCGCCCCACTGGGTCGGGCACAGGAAGCCGTTGGTCGAAGCGCCGAACTTCTTGATGACCTTGGCCGCCTCGCAATGGGTCATGGCGATCATCGGCACGTTGATCTTCATCTCCTTGATCTGCCGTGCCGCCGTCGCCGCACCCTTGGAGTGCCCCGATGCCACCAGAACGTCCGGCTTCAACGCACGCACCTTGGTCAGGGTCGCCGAGATGTCGGCGAGATCCCGCGGCATCTTGTCGTCGAGCACGATCTTCATGCCGTACTTCTTGACCGCATCCATCACGCCGGCACGCACATCCTGCGAGAACGGATCGTTCTCGAACACCATGGCGATCCTGAGGCTGGAGGGTTTCTTGCCCGCCTTCTTGGCGATCTCGGCGGCAACGTCGATCACCGGCGCGAGATACTGCTCCGAGGTCGAAAGAACCGCGAACAAATACTTGTAGCCCTTGGTGAACAGCGAACGGGCGGCGCCTTCCGCTTCCACCATGGGAATCTTGTATTTCTCGGAAATCGGCGCCATGGCCGTGGTGGTGGCCGATGAGTACGGGCCGAGGAGGAACTTGATGCCGTCCTGCTTGATCAGCCGCTCGCCGAGCTGCGCGGTGCGCAGCGGTGTCGATTCGTCGTCATAATACTTGATCTTGAGCTTGTAGCTCTTGCCGCCGACCTTGACGCCGCCCATCTCGTTGATGCGCTTGACGGCGAGGTTGTAGCCGTTCGAGGCGTGGATGCCATTGGTGGAATACTTGCCGGTGAAGGATATCGCCGAGCCGAGGATGATGGTATCGCCTTCGACCTTGGCGTCCGCGGGCGCGGCGGCGATGATCCCGGCGCCCGCCATCGCGACGGCAAGCGCGGGGATGTTTCTCAACCACTTGGTCATGGATAATTCTCCCATCGTTTGTTTTGTTTTACCCTGTAACCGGGCATCGGCCCCCAGACGCGATGTTCCTACGGGGGGGGACCCGCCTGGTCGCTAATCCGTTTATTATGACATCAATTAGCTTATTGTGACACCAATTAGCCGTCTTGAGAAAGCCAGAGTCAACCCCCGCCGTCGGCGAGGAAAACGTGAAAAAACTCGCCCGGCCCGACGTTGACTTTCGTTCCGGCCCCGGTGTCAGCCGATTCCACGGTCTCCACCCGGCCGCCGCCGTCGCCGGCGATGGCGGAAGCCCTCAGATAATTTTTACCTCCTCCGCCGCGGGGCCGGCGATCAGGCCACGCAATCGGGTGCTTTCGATGGCCAAGGCGATGAAGGGATCGTGCCCGCCGGGCGCGGCGATATTAGGCGTTTTGGCGCTACTCGCCGCCAATTGCGCCGCGCCCCCCCATGGAGCCAGAGACGAGGCCAAGGCCGAGGCCAGGGCCGCCTCGGCGCCGATGGTCTCGCCACTGCCGCCGGCGCCGCCCTGGAGATCGGAACATTTGGCCGATCACCCCCTTGCCGGGCGGATTTATCAGCCCGGCAGCGGCCGTTTTATTTCGCCATCGGCGCTGATCGCCGCCCTCGGGCGCGCCGATATGGTGCTGCTCGGCGAGAAGCACGACAACGCCGATCACCACCGCCTGCAGGACTGGGTGCTGCGCGCCCTGATCGCCAAGGGACGCCGCCCGGCGGTCGCCTTCGAGATGTTCACCGCCGATAAGGCGCCCGTCATCGCCGCCCACCTCGCCAAGAACCCCAAGGACGCCGCCGGCCTCGGCCCGGCGCTCGGCTGGTCGAAGACCGGCTGGCCCGACTGGCGCCATTATCGGCCGATCGCCCAGGCGGCGCTCGATTCCGGGCTTTCGCTGATCGCCGCCAACCTGCCGCGTCCCTTGGTGCGCAAGATCGCCAAGGAAGGCCTGGGGGCGTTGAGCCCCGCGCTCAGGGCGCGCCTCGGACTCGATAGCCCTTTCGATGAGGGCATCGCCGACGCCATGACCACCGAAATCGTCGACACCCATTGCGGCATGCTGGCGCCAGAGAGGACCGGGCGGTTCGTCGATATCCAGCGCGCCCGCGATGCCCACTTGGCCAGGTCCCTCGCCGATGCCGCCGCCGCCGGGCCCGACGGCGCCGTCCTGATCACCGGCGGCGGCCACGCGCGCACCGACCGCGGCGTGCCCATGCATCTGGCAACCATGGCCCCTGGCCGGACCGTCGCCGTCCTCGCCATGATCGAGGTGACGGCCGCCGAGAACGCGCCCGGGACCTATGCCCGGCGTTACGGCGCCAAGCGCCTGCCCTTCGACTTCGTCTGGTTCACCGCGCGCCACGATATCGGTGACCCATGCGAAAAATTCCGCAAGCAAATGCAGAAGCTTAAGAAAATACCTTAAGTAACAAGATTAGAATTGTGGGGGCAGGGGCGATGACGGGAACCGATGGGATTGCCGGTCCCGATGTGGATCATCCGGGCGTTCGCGCCTCGGCCACGGTGATCCGATAGAGGCCGCCGGTCCGGGTTCGCAATAGCCGCTGTGCATCCGCCCAATTCGGATGTACTCTTGACCGTGAGTCTAAGTTGGGCGCTTCCTGGAGGACGATCCATGACCGCGACAGGTGCGCCCGATCCCCTGATCAAGCCGCCGCCCGATCCGGAACAGTTCCTCCGGCCGCTGGCGTTGATGCGCCTGGAGCATAAGCGTCAGCGCCAGGTGTGGGACAGGCTGGAAGCCCTGGCCGAGGAGTCGAGCACGGACCAGGCGTTCAACGAGGCGGCGGCGATCCTCGTTATCCTGACCGAGGAGTTGCCGCGCCACGCCGAGGACGAGGAAGCGGATCTGTTTCCCCTGCTCGAGCGCCGGTGTCCGGCCGACGACAATATCGGCGACATTATCGCCCAGCTTCGCTCCGAACACGAACTCGACGAGGACCTGGCAAGCTTCATCGCCGCCGATTTGGAGGTGATCGCCAAGAGCGCGAAATTGGCGAACCCGGTGCGCCTGTTGTTCAACGCCCGCGCCTTCGCCGAGGCCCAACGCCGTCACATCGGCTGGGAGAACACCGTGCTCCTGCCCCTCGCCCGCCGGCGCCTGACCGAGGCCGACCTCAAGGAACTCGGCCGCAACATGGCGGCCCGGCGCGGCATCGTCTATCCGGGCTAGGCGCGCCGGGGCGTTCAGCGAATCCCCGGCTTGTGGCCCAGTTCTTCCTGATGCGCCGGCTTGGGGTCATGGACATGGCCCATTAATTTCATGATCTTGGGCGGAATCATGGTGGCGTTGAATTTGTGCTGCTGCCCGTCGTCGTGCACGAAGGCGATGATGTCGGCGATCTCCTCGCCGGTGAACAGGATCTGGTCGCCGTAGACCTCTTGCTGGGCGTAGATCATCGCCGGCGCCATCCGCCACATCTTGGCGACGAAGTCGAACGGGTTCATCACCTGTTCCATGGTATGGGCGTCGAGGTTCTTGGCGTCGTGCCCGCCGATACCGTTGACCGAGTGGCAGGCGACGCAGCCCTTGGAGGCGAAGAGATACATGCCGCGCTCGGCGTTCATCATCGGCATCGCCAGGCGCACGTTGGCCGGCTCGTGCGGCTTGTCCTTTTTTTCGGCGCTCTGCTTCGTCGCCGGCGGTTTGGCGTGGTGCGAGCCGTCATCGGCATACGCCTGGACGGTGAGCGCGGCGCCGAGAAGCACGGCGCCCGAAAGGACCGCCAAGGCCTTGAAGACCGGCCTCGAACCGGCCGCGCGTGAAGACCGTATCGTCATCCCAACCCCTCTTCCTCTGTTCACCCCGGCGCATCTACCCTCGGCCACGGCCGGCGGCAGGAACGCCCGCCGACATGGACGTCATACTAGCCCATCCGCATCGGATTCCTATGGCGGCCCGATATCGAAATCAAGCGCGCCATGGGCCCGGCGCAGGGCCTGCTCGGCGGCTTGGGGGGTTTCGGCCTTGGCGAAGATGAAACCGAGATATTTATAGCCTTCGGGAAGCGGCACGAGTTCCCCTCCGGTGGCAATGCTGATCGTCACCTCCTCGATGCCGGCGACGGCTCGGGCGTCGCTGAGCCCGCGCACCTGGCGCAGCTTGCCGGCCCTTGGCACCGGGATCATCATCACTCCGGCGGCCCGCCCTTCGCGCTCTTTCGAGGGCACCGGCAGGCCGAGCGCGTGGCTGAGGATGAGTTCCTCGAGCGTCACTCCGGCGCCGAAGCGCAGGATACGCGAGCACAGCCCGCCGATCGAACGGGCGGCGATCTCCACCACCCAGGG
>JADFPK010000166.1 GCA_022562375.1 Pseudomonadota bacterium | reverse complement strand
TGAGGATCAGGTCGTTTTGCCGCCTGACCCGGTCGAGCAGGACCTCGACTTTTTGTTGCGCCTGTATTCCGTCGGTCAGCTGCCGATAGGCTTTGTGCAGCTCCGCGGTCCTCTTCTTCAGGCGTTGTTGAGAGAGTTCGTCGCCGGTAAGCTCACGTACCTTCCTTGCGCCTTTGTTCTTGGTTGTGGTCATGATCGTGCCGCGATTGCCATAACAATCCCTCGCACCGGGCGGACCCAAGTGATCAGGCTTCCTGGGCCTGACCGGTACATGGAGCCATGATTCCGATACACAGAGTTAAAGCATATGAATAATCTAGATTATTATAATAAGGTCACCCTTAAACTCCGGTTAATCGGCGCCGATGCCCGCCACCGGCCGCGGCGATAGCCGCTCCCGAGGGCCACCGGACGGCAGTGCTGAATAAGGGGAAATCCGGCGGAAAGCCTGGTCCGGCGGTTCAAACTCCGTTCAACTAATGAATTAAGAAATATCTGTAAGTATTTAGGAATGCGAGATGTCTGTGCTCATCCTCAGGCCCTTGGGTACGGAACGCCGCTCGGCCGGTTCGAACCTCCCCTGGACGATGAGCGCGAGAAGGGCGGCGGCGACGGCGCCCTCGAGGATGAGATTGACATCATCCGGGCGAATGGCCGTCAGGATCGGCTGGCCGGTACCGCCGGCGCCGATCGGCGCCGTGGTCCCGCGGGGGCTGGATATCGAGGCGCGAGGGCGCCAGCGGCCCGGTGGGACCGATCACTTTCAACCTGGCCACCGCTGCCATATACTTTCGGCCGAGCTTCGAGTGACGAACCAGACGGCAGGGCCGGAACCATGGGTGGGAAACGGAAGGTTAGGGGTGCGGCGCGCGGCGCGTCAGGAGGTTTCTCCCGCAGGTGGGCGTTGACGGGCCTGACGGCGGGCGCGGCGTGGGTCGCGTCCGGCCGGGTGGCGAAAGCGGCCTGCGCGATCACGCGAGGGCAAACCGAAGGGCCGTTCTATCCTGTCGCCATTCGGGATTATGATTGGGATCTCACGCGCGTCGCCGGCGGATCCGGCCGCGCCGACGGCGAAGTGATCGAGGTGATCGGCCGGATACAGGACGCCAAGTGTCGGCCGCTTTCCGGTTGCGAGGTCGAGATATGGCAGGCCAACACCCACGGCCGTTATAGTCATCCAAGGGATGAGCCGCGAGGCCGGCCGCTCGACCCGAATTTCCAAGGTTATGCCAAATTGACCACCGACAAGGACGGAAAGTATCGCTTTCTGACCATCGTTCCGGGTCCTTACCCGGCCATGGCGGACTGGATTCGTCCGCCCCATATCCACTTCAAGGTGCGCGCCCCGTTCAATTCGCCGGTGACCACCCAGATGTATTTCGCCGGTCACGCGCTGAACGACAAGGACGCGCTCTTGGCGCCGCTCTCGCCGGCGCAACGGGCGTCGCTCGAAGTCCCGTTCGACAAAATCAGGGCCAACGGCATCCGTACCGGAACGTTCAATCTGACACTCGCGGGATGATGGATGGTACGGGAGGGCGCGGGCCAACCGGGCAGGGCCCAGCCTTGGCCGCCTGCGCGCAAATCATATCTTTTGGGTTCTTTAATAGCGGGTAGAGGGGCAGCGGCCGAGGTTCGCCGGTCCCGAATTTCGGGTTGCGCCGCTAACCAAGGAAGAAATCCATGATTGTGAAATCGAAGAGTTTTCCAGAAAAGATCCTGCAATTGGAACCATTTTCGGGCCGCTTCGACGCATTCCGCCTGAGGGCGGACTCGTGCGACGTGTTATTCGCCACATACCCGGCCGGCACGGAAATCGAACCTCATAGCCATGACACGGCGAATTGGGGAGTGATCACCAAGGGCGAGATGATTATCACCATGGACGGACGGGAAACGAGGTTTCAGCCAGGGGAGTGGTATCACGTGCCTTCGCGCGCGGTTCATGCCGCGCGCTGCGAAGTCGAAACCGAGGAGATCGAGTTCTGGTTCCCGGACAAATAAGGTGATTTGCCCCGATGTTGGTCCTCACGCGGGTTGCCACGCCGGAAAGGATAGGACACGAGCCGGTCGCCGCAAGTTACCCTACGGCGGCGAAAAGGTCCGGCCGGGAGCGCGGAGATTCGCCGTGCCGGCCGGCTCAGGCCACCGAGGTAAGTTGGCCGTTCACCAGCCGGGACCGGTGCCGCCGGTCTCGTCGAAGACTTGCGGCGCGGGCCGTGCGCAGCGTCAACCGGCACCGCTTGACGGTGTCGAGCTCTTGCACATCGTCACAGCCGTCCACCAGCATGTGGGACAGCTTGGTGTCCAGCATGTCGATCACGATATCGAGTTGCTTACTCGAAAGATACATCTTGGTCTCCTGAGCAAATTTGTCCGCTGCTTGACCGAATTGGGATCGGAACAAACAAATGGCCAGCCCTCCCATCGGGCAGTGTCACACCCTGGTGACAGTGACGAAGGCGGAATCGACTTGAAGCGACACTTCCGCCATGCCCGATACATTTTTGCTCCCGCGATCTACGCTTCACGGTTTCGGAAAAGGGCGGCAATCTATTTCAGCTATAGTCCAGTGTCAAGTCGGTAATATTTAGGGTGCCGGAATCACTTCTTTCCATACATGCCGTTCAGCCGGCGATGCCGCGGCTCCGATGGATCGTGGCACCGCCGGGGCCACGGAAACACTTAAAATACCCTAGCTTTTGGCTATGTTAGCGGCGGGACAATCGAAGATTCGCGAGGAATGAACCATGGCCGAGGACCGCTTCGGCAATCCCCATGCGCCGGGCCTTCCCTATGCCCACGGCGCCTACATCCGCTCGAGCAAGGACGATCACGCGAAACTGCGTCACGCCTGGCGCTTCATCGACCGGCGGGTGGCGGAATCGGGCCTGGCGGCAATCTACAATCTGAGCGGCCTCGATCGGCGGTTGGAGGCGACGGCGGACGATCTGGCGCTGTTCGACGACGATCTGGCGCCGGCGTTGATGATCGACAGGTTGGACGCCCTGGCGCTCGATCATCTCGGCGGCGATGCCAAAGCGCACGGGATCGTCGCCTTCAACCGCCAGACCGCGGCGGTGATCACGGCGACGGCGGTGCTGGCCGGCCCGGGCGAGACGGTGATCGGCGTTTCCCCCACCGGCAGCCACCCCTGCGTCGTCCGCGGGGCGATGCGGGCGGGCGCCGAATTCATCGATACCCTCGGCGTTTCCCAGTTCGAGCGGGCGATCGGCGAGACCGGCAAGGTCGCCCTGGTGTCGATGACCCGCCTGGCGGTGAGCTACGAGATCCTTTCCGTCAAGGAGATCGAGCGCATCGTCAGGCTGGCGCATGACGCCGGCGCCAAGGTGCTGGTCGACGACGCCGGCGGCGCGCGGGTCGGCCCGGCGGTGTTCGACCAGCCCAAGACGCTCGAGCTCGGCGTCGATGTCGGCTCCACCGGGCTCGACAAATACGGCACCGTCGGGCCGCGCATCGGCCTGCTCGGCGGGCGGCGCGATCTGGTGGACGACATCCGGGCGCTGGCTTTCGAGCTCGGCGTCGAGGCCCGCCCGATGATCTATCCCGGCATCGTCCGCTCGCTCGAGCAATACCAACCGGCCCGCGTGCGCGCCCTCGTCGCGACCACCAAGGAGGTGATCGCGGCGGTCAGGAAACGGCTTGGCAACAGGGTCACCGAGACGCCGGTGATCGCCCGCCTCGACGGCGAGGACATCCTCGAGATCGCCATGGAACGGGCGGGTCTGTCCGAGCGCCCGGCGGTGCCGATCGAGGCCTCGGCCGGGCTCGCCATGCTGTTGCTGAAAGATTACGGGGTGCTGACCGTCCATTTCGCCGGCCTGCCGCCCGGCACCTCGGCGATGCTGATCAAGTTCGTGCCGCCGGAAACCCTGGCCCGCTTCGGCGGCGCCGAGCGCTTCGCCGAAGCCATCGATAAATCGCTCGACCGCTTGGCCCGGGTGATCGGCCGGCCGGCGGCGTTCCGCGAGTTGCTGTTCGGCGAAGCGGCGGCGGGCGAAGACTGAGGCGCTACCGGTCACTTCCGGGGGTGCCCCGCCGTCCGCTTACGCCGCGCCGGTGTCCGGCTTCCTTGCGGCCAGCGCCGGGTAGAGGTTCACATAGCCGAGCTTCACGCGTCTGGCCGCCCTTTCCTTGGCGATCTCGGGGCCCAAGGGAACGAATCCGTGACCCTGGACCAATCGGCCCATGAAATTCATCCGCGCGGTCACGGCGATGGCGTCATGCAACGCCTTCTCGTCCCAGCCGGCGGCGAACACCGCGTCGGCGTCCTCCTGGCTCATGGCGCTTGGCGTCAGGGTGAGCTTCTTGACGAAGGCCAGCAGCGGCTTGAACTCCTCGGCGATGGGCGCGCCCTCGAGGTCGTCGAGCAGCTGATCGATCAGGCCTTCCTCGATGCCCCAGGCGTAGGCCGCCGCGGCATGGGCGACGTAGGCGTAGCGGCACTCGGCGACGCCGACCACATAGGCGGCGATCATCTCGCGTTCGCCCGGCGTCAAGGGCGACGGCCCGTTCATCAACGCCTGGCTGGTCTCGGCCCACGGCCCATAGATCTCGGGGTATTTCAGGAACACTTCCCCGGGACCGGAATCATCGGCATAGGATTCGAAGAACGGCATGGCCTCCCCCTTGTTTCGTCGGCAGGAATTTCCAACGCGATCATAACAGGGGAAAGTGGTGGTCCATAGGTTTGCGCCATAGA
>JADFPK010000165.1 GCA_022562375.1 Pseudomonadota bacterium | reverse complement strand
GCACCACGCCCGAGGGCGCGCCGGGGCCGTAGACGACGTTGAACGGGATGCCGTAGCGGCCGAAGCTCGCGAGGTAGGCGGAAATCTCATCGCTGGGGCGGGTCCAGTCGGCCCGCATCGCCACCACAGAATCACCGGCGAGATGGGCGGCGACCTCGCCCCGGTCGAGCACCAGGGACTTGTTGACCTGACAGGAGATACACCAATCCGCGGTGACGTCGACGAAAACGGTCTTGCCGGCGCCGACGTGATTGAGGATCTGGACCTTGTCGAACGGCCGCCAGACGCCGTCGACGACGCCCGCGACAGGCGCCGCCGCCCACTTTGGCGCCAGCAAGACCGGCGCCAGGAAGGCCAGGACCGCGACGACGCCGACGGCGCCGGCCGTCAAGGCGCGTCCCGCCCCGGCGCTTGCCCGGGGCAAGCGGGCGCGACCCCAGATGACCAGGACCGTCACCGCCATCAGCGCGCCGACGGCGATGGCGGCGTTGATCCCCGATTGCGCCACCAGCACCGAGACCAGCCACAGGACCGTCGCCGCCAGGGCAAACCCCAGTATCCTCCGGAAGACCCCCATCCAGGGTCCGGGCCTCGGCAGGTGTCTGGCCAGGCCGGGGGCCGCCGCCACCAGGAGATAAGGCAGCGCCAAACCGATGCCGAGCGCCGCGAAGACGGCGAAGATCTCGAACGCGCCGCGGGACAGCGCGAAACCGACGGCGGTGCCGAGGAACGGCGCCGAGCACGGCGTCGCCACCAAGGTCGTGAAGGCGCCGGTGCCGAAGGCGGCGGGGAGACTCTGGCCCTCTCCGCCTCCGGCGGCGAGACCGGAAGCCCAGCCGGGAAGGCGGATTTCGAATATTCCCCACATATTGCAGGCGAAAAGGGTGAGGAGGAGAGACATGGCGACGAGGAAGGCGGGCTGCTGGAACTGGATGCCCCAGCCAATGACGACGCCGGCGCTTCTCAACCCCAAGGCCGCCACCGCCAGCACCAGGAACGAGAACACGATGCCCGCCGCCGTCATCAGGAAGCCGAGCCTGACCCGGCCCCGCTCACCGCCGCCATGCTCGATCATGCCGAGAAGCTTGATGGATAGCACCGGCAGCACGCAGGGCATGAGGTTGAGGATGAAACCGCCCAAGAGCGCCAGGGCGAGGATGGTGAGCAAGGTGCGCAAGGGCGCCGCTTCTTCCATGCCGGGAACGGCGGTGACCGTCTTCTCCATGGCGCGCGCGCCGTCGACCAATGTCAGGGTAAGCTCGGGGCTCTTGGACGGCACCGCGGTCTCGCCACTGACGGTGACGGGTATTCGCAACAGCGCCGTGTTACCGGCGCCCGAAATCTCGACATCGGGAATGCCGAACTGCAGCTGTTTCGGCCCTTCGACCAGGATGTCCGGCTTGGTGAAGCCAAGGCGCGAGCGGGCGAGCACCTCGAGCACCGGCGCCTCCTCCTCCCCGGTGAGCCGCACCTGCTCAATCGACAGGCCGTGGTTGGCGCCGTTGCCGGGCACGCGGGCGGCATAGCGGCCGATGAGGTTGGTGAAGCGGCTCGGCGCCGCCGGTCCGGCCGGCAAATCGAGGGCGAGCTTGGCGGCATAGGGAATACAGATCTGGTCGCACAGCAGATAATCGACGGCCAGGCGCAGACGGACCGGCTTTCCCGCCTCGCTGGGGGTGATCTCGATCGGCAGCACCACCTCGTCCTGGTAGATGAAGGTGTTGAGCCCGAAGATGGCGTAACGCTCGGGCACCGGCCAGGAGACGGCGGCGCCGGCAACATTCTCCGAGCCCGTCCAGTCGAGCTTCGGCGGATAACCCGCATCGCCGGGCGAGCGCCAGTAGGTCTTCCACTTCGGCGCCATGCGGAACTGGAGCCCGATAAGAAGAACCTCGCCGTCACCGGCGGCGTCGACGGCGCTGAGGAGCCTGACCCTCGATTGATCGGTCCGCGCCCAGTCGGACGCCGCCGCCAAGGCCCCGGGCGCCGGCCAGACCGCCAAGGACAGCGCCAAGGCCATCAGCGCCACGCCAAGGCCAGCGAATGGCCGCCGCCCAAGGGACCGGCACGGCCTCGGGGGGAAGGCACCGGCTTCGGGCCGGGCACGGGACGAAGGGTCACCAGTGGGCATTTAGGAAAATTTCCCTATATCGGTAAAACAGGTTGCCAATTTAACCGCGATTGTCAGCCAATGATTGCTCAAATATCATCAATTTTGTGTTATGGTATATAAATAACGAAACGTTAAATTCGCAGCTTTAGTAGGGCTCAGGGAATGCAATCAACATCCGGTAAATCAGAATCGGGCTACCTTACGGGGCAGCTGCTGATCGCCATGCCGCAGATGAACGACCCCCGCTTCGCGCGCACGGTCATCTATATTTGTGCCCACACCGCCGACGGTGCAATGGGCCTGGTGATAAACCGCGAGATCGAGGCCCTCACTTTCCCCGACCTTTTGAAGCAACTCAGCATCGAGGCCGAAGTCGTCGACGACAAGATCCAGGTCCTGTTCGGCGGTCCGGTGGAGACCGGACGAGGGTTCGTCCTTCATTCGTCCGATTATGTACAGAACACCACCATGCTTGTCGACAAGCAGGTGGGGCTGACGGCGACGATGGAGGTGCTGAAGGACATCGCCAGCGGCAACGGGCCGAGGCTCAATATCCTCGCTCTCGGCTACGCCGGTTGGGGGCCGGGGCAACTGGACGCGGAAATTCAGGCCAACGGATGGCTCAGCGTGCCCGCCGATGACGGGCTGGTCTTCGGCAACGAGCTCGACAAAAAGTGGGAACGGGCGCTGGCCAAGATCGGCATCGATTTCTCCATGCTCTCGGGCGAGGCCGGCCACGCTTAGCATCCTATTTCTCGTCCAAATGTCTTTTCCGGAGCCTGATCGCATGCGTTGTCTTTTCAAGAAATTAGGGATATTTCTCGTCGTCCTATCCCTACAGACCGGAACCGCCATCTCCCAAGATCCCGAAAACCTGCTTTACATGACCGTCGAATACGGCGAGGTCGTCATCCAGCTACGCCCCGATCTCGCGCCCAAGCATGTCGCCCGTATCAAGGAGCTGACGCGCCAGGGCTTCTATGACGGCATCATCTTTCACCGGGTGATCGAAGGCTTCATGGCCCAGACCGGCGATCCGACCGGCACCGGCCGGGGCGGATCCGGCAAGAATATCGACGCCGAGTTCTCGCCCGAGCCGTTCGTCCGCGGCACCCTCGGCATGGCCCGCTCGCGCAGTCCCGACAGCGCCGACAGCCAGTTCTTCATCAACTTCGCGCCGGCGTCGCACCTCAACGGCAAATACACCGTCTGGGGCCAGGTGATCAAGGGCATGGAGTATGTCGATAAGATCAAGCGCGGCTCACCGCCGCGGGACCCCGACCGCATCATCCGCATGCGCGTCGGCGCCGACGTCAAGAAGTAGCCGCGCTTCACGCCGCCGCTCTTGGCGGAGAGCCGGAACCTAGAATTCAGCGGCTTCGTCCGCCCGCCGCCCGCCTTCGCCCAGCCCCGGCACGACCCTCATCGCTTCCTCGCGGAGCATGGCGTACAATACGTGGTCGGTCCAATCGCCGTTGATCTTCAAATATTTGGTGGCGTAGCCCTCCTCCCTGAAACCGCATTTATCGAGCAGCCTGCGGCTGGCGATGTTGGCCGGAAGACACGCCGCCTCGACGCGGTGCAGGGTGAGGTTATCGAAGCAGAAACAGAGCGCCGCGCGCACCGCCTCGGTCATGACGCCCTGGCGGGCATAGAGTTCGCCGATCCAGTAGCCGAGCGAGGCGCTCTGGGTGATGCCGCGCCGGACGTTGCTCAGCGTCAGGCCGCCGAGCAGCACCGCGTCCGAGCGCCTGACGACGAAAAAGCTGTAACCGGAACCGTTGCGCCACTGCTCGGCATAATGGCGAAGCCGGCGGCGGTAGGCCGAGCGGGTCAACGCGTCCTTGGGCCAGGCCGGCTCCCAGGGCTCGAGGAAGTCCCGCGAGACCTCCCGGAGTTCGGCCCACTCCCGCCAGTCGGAGTCCTTCGGCGGGCGCAGATAGACGTTGGGCGCGACGAGTTGCTCGTCCGGCGGAAATGAGAACAGATGGTCCAGGAGCGCGCTCATGGCGGGAATATTATAGAATAGAAGGGCATTGGCAAGGTCGCGTCCCCAGGCGGGCGGCGAGCGGCAAGGCCCAAGCCGATCGGATACCGCGCTAGGCGAACCGTTCGGCGAGCGAACCCATGGCCTCGAGGCGCCCGACCGGGCCCAGCGCGGCGAAGGTCGGCCGGCTCGCCATCAGCCTCGCCGCCATGCGGTCGATGGCCTTGGCGTCGACCGCCTCGATCGCATCGACGACCTCGGCGACATCGAGCACGCGGCCGTAGACCAGCATGTGCGAGCCGATCCGCTCGAACCGGGCGGAGGTGCTTTCCAGCGCCATCAGGATGCCGGCCTTGAGTTGCGCCTTGACGCGCGCCAGCTCGTCTTCGCCGATATTATTGCCGACATTGGCGATCTCCTCGCACATCACCGGCAGCAGCTCCTCGACCTCTTTCTCGCCGGTGCCCGCATAGACGCCGAAAAGTCCGCCGTCGACATAGCAGGCGGTGAAGGAATAGATGCTGTAGACGAGGCCGCGTTTCTCCCGGATTTCCTGGAACAGGCGCGAGGACATGCCGCCGCCCAGCAGGTTGGACAACACCGAAAGGGTGAAATAGTCATCGTCCTT
>JADFPK010000011.1 GCA_022562375.1 Pseudomonadota bacterium | reverse complement strand
AGCGCGAACATCGATAGCGACTTCATTCTCCAATTTACGAGAAAAAATGCCATCAACAACGTCGGATGCCTCATCCGTACGATCGAAGGCAAGCAGGAGTTCCGCACACTGGGTGCGTGCAACGACATCATCAGGGAAGCGCTCCATGGTCTCGCGCAGGAGGTGTTCGGCTTCAGCCTGGCGACCGGGCAGGTCGGCGAGCAGCAGTGCCAACTGGTTGCGCCACTGTTCGTTTTCGGGGAAGCGGCGGATTGACTCCCAGCCGACCAGTTCAGCCGCCTCGAACGCGCCTTGCTTGGCAAGCGCGTCGCGCCACAGAGCCCAAGCATAGACATTAAGGGTTGCCAAGCGAGCGCCTGTCGCGCCAGATCGACCGCGAACCGGCCCCGACCGACGGGATCGTCGGCGCCTTTGATGACCGCCATGCCAATATTGCAAGCAGTAGTAACGAGGTAATAGCTTTCCCCTGTCACCTCTGCATAATGCCGAAGTTCGCCAACCAGAGTTTCTATCTCGCCCCTGATCGAAGGGAGAGGTTTGTGCGCCCTTTGTCGGAGCGATTGGACGGCGCTAAGTGGGCTCAGAATTGGAACGCCGACTGATTGGCTCTCCGCTTCTTGTGCGATCGGAAGGTCTTTTGCTTCGACATCCTGCAACCACCAGTCTTTGATCTCGTCCGGTATCTGCTTGGCAGAAGACTGTTGCAGCGTCTCCGTCAACGCGCTGCGCCAGTAGGACGGCATGCGTGGATACAAGCCCTTAAGCGCCCACCATTGCTGCGAAAATTCCTCGGCAGTCGGCTTCTGACCGATGGCCCAATAAACGAGGCCGGCCATCCACGGGCGTTCGGATGGGGCGCCTTCCCGCTCCGGAAGCATGCGTAGTCCGAGAAGGCCGATGCCCAAAAAATGCTTGGGCAAAGCGCCGCCGGCATGCTTGCAAACGTGAAGCCAGAAAGGCTCGAGGGCGAACGGGTTTACCGCAGGATCGGCGACGGCGACGATGCGCTGGGTGAGCGCCAGCGTCCGCAATAAGGCGTAGCGGCCATCCCTTTGCGCCGAGATCGCCAGTCGGTCGCACCAAGAATTCCACACCACTAACCTTTGGCGCAGGTCCAGGGCAGAGTGTCGCAGCTTCAGGAGGGCGACGATTTCGAATGCTTCCGAAACCTTGCGAAGCCATCGCTCCAACGGCAGTTGATCGAGGCCGGGGACGCCGGCCGCACGTTGGCTGTCGAGCCATTCCCGCACTGCCCGATCGAGAGCGGCAAGGGCTTCGTCCCCTTCCGGCAGGCCGCCGAACAACAGCCTTGCCGCATCCGGCGCATCGGCACTCTCGTAAGGTTCGATGCGCGCATGACCCGAAAGCAGATTGTCCAGCTCCGAAGCCGGATCGGCCACGAAAGTGTCGAGCCAAGGGTGCCGATCAGTAGCCAAAGCTGTATCCGCCTTCACCATCTATCTATAATTCTTCACCAAAATCATCCCGCACCGCCGCCAATTGTAGCACGGCCAGATGATTGTTTCGCACGGATTTGAAGTCCGCCATAGGCCCATCCGTAACTATCTGACCCAACTTCACAATATGATCCGCATGGTAGGTTAACCGGGAATGAAGAACTTCTGCAATAAGTTGTTCGTCCGACCAGATTTCGAACAAGGCCATCGGTGCGCCGGCCGGCAGTTCTTTTGGCGTCGGGAAGAATTGGGAGCTTGGCCTCGAATCGAGAAACGTGGGCACGCAGAACGGATACGCGATATCGGGTGAGCGGCCCGCTTCCGTGAGCACTTCCTCCACGGTGTACTCCATGAGGGCGACATCCAGTGGCCCGCCGGCCACGCTGTAATGCGCGAGGCCAAGGCGATCCCGCAGCTTGTGCGGCCATTCGGCATCGCCAATTTCGAAAAGCAATTGGTCCTTGAAGGCCGCAAACGTGGGGCGATTGTTCCGCGCGAGGTTCCACTGGTCCATGAAATCGTCCAGCGCGGCCTTTTCCGCCGGGTCCGTGCTTGCAAGAGATCGCTCCAGGTCGGCCAACGTCAGACCCGTGTTCGCAATATGCCGTGTTAGGTTCTCTATCCTCACCAGGCTCTGTTCCGGGCTTGGCTGCGTCATGCTTGCGCCGCTATTCTCGGTTCGGAAGGTCGGCGGTACGTGCGGTTCCGCGACTTCGACGTACGTAGTGACAAAGTTGGTCAATGCGCGTCTAAGAACTCCATAGTCCGAACAAGGCCCGTGAATGGACTTCTCGAGAGCATCCAGCCGATCCCGATCCAGCCGTTCCTCGAACGCGATGTTGTGCGCTTCGGCACGGGCTCGAAGGTCGGTTGACGTGACCGACTCATCGAGTAACAAACCCAAGTCTGGATCGGCAAAGTTCATCTATTGGATCCCCCGCAGTTTGCACGGAGCGTCATCTAGATCGGGGCTTCCGTCAAGTGTTGGAGGTGCGAAAACGTTCGGAAGCCGAATCTCATTCATGCTTCCGGCCGCCCTGGCCGCTGGTGCCCCCGGGGAGACTCGAACTCCCACTCCCTTACGGGAAACAGATTTTGAGTCTGCCGCGTCTACCGATTCCGCCACAGGGGCCCCGCGGCTCACGCCAAATGAATGGGCGCATCATAGCCCCCGGCCCCGGCGGATCAAGTGCCCGGCCTTGCACCCTTGCGCCCTTGCGCCGCTTCGCCCGACATCGTCATTGCTACGGATGGCGGCGCCTGCTAAACGGGCGGCGCGCCTTCCACAAGGGACGGCGCGTCCGGGTTCGACGCGGGACCGAGAGGGCGATGCTGAAGCGCATGTACGATTGGGCCATCGGGCTTGCCGGCCATCGCCGCGCGCTGCCGGCGCTGGGCGCCATTTCCTTCATCGAAAGCTCGGTCTTTCCCATACCGCCCGACGTGCTCCTCATCCCCATGGTGCTGGCGGAGCGCGACAAGGCCTTCAGGATCGCCACCGTCTGCACCCTCGCCTCGGTCGCCGGCGGGGTAGCGGGCTATGGCATCGGCTATTTCCTGTTCGAAAACGTCGGCCGGCCGCTGCTCGAATTTTACGGCCACGCCGATAGCTTCGCCCGTTTCCAGGACCAATATAACGAATGGGGCGCCTGGATCGTCGCCGGCGCCGGGCTGACGCCCTTTCCCTTCAAGGTCATCACCATCGCCAGCGGCGTCACCAAGCTCGATCTTTTCATCTTCACCGCCGCCGCCGTGGTTTCCCGGGGCCTGCGATTTTACGCCGAGGCGGCGCTTTTGTGGTATTTCGGACAACCGATACGCGCCTTCATCGAGAAGAATCTGGGCTGGCTCACGACCGTCTTCTTCGTCGTGCTCATCGGCGGCTTCATCGCCGTGAAATTCCTGTTTTGAGTTTAGGGTTCCGCTCAGGAACCGCCCTTGGAACCGCGCCATGACGATCGCCGAGATCACCGCAAACCCGCGCCTCGTTTTCGCCCTCCTGCTGGGCGCCAGCGCGGCGATCCTGGCGGCGGCGTTCGCCTCCCAATATATTGGCGGGCTCGAGCCTTGCGTGCTCTGTCTCTATCAGCGCGTGCCCTATGGCGTCGTCATCGCGCTTTCGGGACTGGGCCTGGTCCTCTCCGGCCTGGCGCCGCCGCCGAGGGGCGTGATCGCGGTCCTCGGCGGGGTCTGCGCCGCCGCCTTCCTGGTCAACGCCGGCATCGCCACCTTTCATGTCGGCGTCGAGCAGCACTGGTGGCAGGGCACCGAGGCTTGTGGCGCCGCTGGAACTACGGCGCGGACGATCGAGGAGCTTCGCGCGCAAATTTTCGCCGCCCCGGTGGCGCGCTGCGACGAGGTGCCCTGGTCGCTGTTCGGCATCTCGATGGCGGGGTATAATGTCCTCGCCTCCCTGGTCTTGGCGGTCGCCAGCGCGATCGCCGCCAGGGGGATGTGGCGGGACGGCGGCGACCGGGCGGACGCCTGAGCCGTTCTCGCCCCGACGGGAGGAGGATATGACGTCGAAGCGACGCATGCCGGGGGACCCCGACCCGGAAGAGATGAAGCGGCGCATGATCCGCGTCGATCACGCCGGCGAATACGGCGCCCTGCGGATCTATCAGGGCCAGCTCGCGGTCCTCGGCCGCACCCCCGTCGGCGAGGTCATCCGGAAGATGGCGGACGGCGAACGCCGGCACCTCGCGGTGTTCGAGAAGATGATCGTCGAACGCCGGGTGCGCCCGACGCTGCTGTCGCCGCTGTGGCACGTCGCCGGCTTCGCGCTCGGCGCCGGCACCGCGCTGATCGGCGAGAAGGCGGCGATGGCCTGCACCGCCGCCGTCGAGGAGGTGATCGACGAGCATTACGCGCGCCAGGCCGAGGCGCTCGGCGCCGACGACGCCGAGTTGAGAAACGTGATCGAGGAATTCCGCGACGACGAAATCGCCCACGGCGAGATCGCGCGGGATCACGGCGCCACCGAAGCGCCGGCCTACGAGGCCCTGAGCGCGGCGATCAAGGCCGGCTCGCGCCTCGCCATCTGGCTGTCGACCCGGATCTAGCCGGCGGCGCCGCCATCGAGGCGCAATGGAAGGCGCTTGATACCAAGTGTTTTGAACCACAGAGATCACAGAGCGCACGGAGAAGTACGAAAGATTTAATTATAATAAGTTTGTCTTTTCCTCTGTGTCTCTGTGCCTCTGTGCCTCTGTTCTCTAATCGCGGGTTCCAAGTCAAGCTCTCCTGGCCTTTTTATCTCCACCGGGATCATGGTTCTCTTCGTGGTCGGCATTTGCCGCCACATCATGGCGTTCGGAACGTCGGCGTCCCAATGTGGTGAATGAATGTGGGCAACGCGGGCATGCGCCTGCCGGTAAAATGATAATTGTCAAGACTTGACCCCTTGATGGAACCGGGCGGTGCGGGTCGGGTTTTGCCTTGAGGCGCCCCGGCCTGCTATCATCCCCGCACCCACGGCGTCTCGCCCGGCCGGTCTTTGGCGGCCGCGAGAGGCGCACGGAGGGCTTGGGATGAAAAGGAAAAGCACATGCGCGTGGTCAAGGAGGCCGCCCGTTTCGAATATACCAGGCTTTCCGGTCCCGCCGGGGAGGCCGACGATGGCGGCGACGTCATCGAAGGACTCAGCGGGGCTCGGAAGACCCTGCCCTGCCGCTATTTCTACGACGATCGCGGCTCGGCGTTGTTCGAGAAGATCTGCGAGCTCGACGAGTATTACCTGACCCGCGCCGAGCGCGGCATCCTCGAGCGCGCGGCGCCCGAAATCGCCCGGCTGACCGGTCCGTCGGAGCTCGTCGAACTCGGCAGCGGCAACGCCCAGAAGACGCGGCTGTTACTCGAGGCCCACGCCCAACGAAACCATCCCCTGCGCTTCCTCCCCATCGATGTCAGCGAAGGGATGCTGAAGGCCGCGGCCCGGGAATTGCTGTCGCTTTACCAGGATTTGCACATCGAGGGGTTCTCCGGCACCTATGAGCAGGCCTTCGCCGCGCTGGGGCCGCGAAAATCGGCGTCGCGGATGCTGATGTTCCTCGGCAGCACGCTCGGCAATTTCGACGCCCGGGAGCGCGGCGTCTTCCTCGAGGCCGCCACCTCGGCCATGGCGCCCGGCGAATATTTCCTCATCGGCGCCGATTTGCACAAGGACAAGGACATCCTGGAGGCCGCCTACAACGATTCCCAGGGCGTCACGGCGGCGTTCAACCTCAATATCCTGCGCCACATCAACAGGCGTTTCGGCGCCAACTTCGTGCTTGACCGGTTCGCCCACCACGCCTTCTACGATGTCGACCGGCGCCGGATCGAGATGCATTTAAGGAGCCTCGGCGATCAAAGCGTGGCCTTGAAGGATCTCGGCTTCGAGGTCACGTTCAAGGCGGAGGAGACGATCAGGACGGAGATTTCCGGCAAGTTCGACCTCGCCGCGCTGGCCGCCGAGTTCGCCGCCAAGGGATGGGAGAAGGTCGCGGCCTGGACCGATGACAGGGGCTGGTTCGCGGTGGTGCTTTTCAGGCTCAGGCCTGCGGCATCGTGACCGGCCGGTGATCAAAGCGCGGACTTCGACATGAAACCGGACGACAGGGATGCCAACATCTTCGCCGGCGCCGGCATAGACCGGGCGGCGAATTTCCGCAAGGACGCGGCGTGGATCGAACGGCGGGTCGCCCACCCCTCGTGCCGGGTCCTGCCGGTCTGGCGCGCCGCCAATCTGGTCTCCAAGGGCGAGGCGCCAAGCCCGGTGATGCTCGCCGTCGGAGAGGCCAGGACCCTTGCCGGGGACGGCGCCGAATGGGCGCTCTTGGGCCTGATCGCCGGCGATGCCCGCTTCGCCGTCGACATCTCCCACATCGAGGACCCATTGAGCCGGCCGGAGCTCAAGGACCGGGGCGACTTGGTCGAGCTTCGCGACATGGGCCAGCTCCTCGACCGGCGGGACGGCGCGCTGCTTTCCTACGCCAGGGGGCTCATGCACTGGCACCGACGCCATCGGTTCTGTTCGGTCTGCGGCGGGACGACATCGATGCGCGAGGCGGGGCATCTCAGGGTCTGCGAAAACCCCTCCTGCGCCACCCACCATTTCCCCCGCACCGACCCGGTGGTGATCATGCTGGTGAGTGACGGCGACAAGTGCCTGCTGGCGCGAAAGGTGGGACGGACCGAGCCGATGTATTCGGTCCTCGCCGGCTTCGTCGAGCCCGGCGAAAGCCTGGAGGAGGCGGTGGCGCGGGAGGTCATGGAGGAGACCGGCATCGAAGTCGAGAACGTGCGCTATCATTCTTCCCAGCCATGGCCGTTCCCGGCGTCCCTGATGCTCGGCTTCACCGCCCGTGCGGTAACCACCGATATCCGCCTCGACGAAGACGAGCTGGTGGACGCCCGCTGGCTGACCCGGGACGAGATCAAGGCCTACGCCGCCGGCGATGGCGCCACGTTGCGGCTGCCCCGCCCGGTCTCCATCTCGCGCCGGCTGATCGAGGGCTGGCTGGCGGAAGAATAGGGCGGGCGCGGGCGATTGCCGGTGGTTCTCGCTTGCCGTCAGCGGCGCCCGTCCGTTGGGACGTCATCCGTTGGGACGTCACCCGTTGGGACGCCACCGGGGCGGCGCATGATCGCTTGAACCGATGAGTCTCCCCACCCTCTTCCTCGTGGCGCTCGGACTTTCGATGGACGCCTTCGCCGCGGCCATCGTCGCCGGCGTGGCGCTCGGGCGGCCGACGTTCCTCGATGGCTTGAGGATCGCCGCCCCTTTCGGCGCCTTTGCCCTACTCTTTTCCTTGCTGGGATGGAGTCTCGGGTTCTATTTCCGCGAGATCGTGACCGAATGGGACCACTGGATCGCCTTCGGGCTTCTCGCCATCATCGGCGTCGCCATGATCGTCGAAGGTTCGCGGCCGAGGCGCGACGGCAAGGAGCGGCGCGCGCTTCCCCCCCTCGCCCTCCTCGCCCTGGCGATCGCCACCAACGTCGATGAAGCCGCCATCGGCGTAACATTGGCGTTCCTCGACACCGCCATCGTCACCGCCGCCTCGATCCTCGGCGCCGTCACCTTCGCGGCGGCGGCGGTAGGCGTTCATCTCGGCCGCATATTCGGCCCGCTATTGGGCAAGAAGGCGGAAATCATCGGCGGGCTGGTGCTGATCGCGCTCGGCGTCAAGATTCTCCTCGAGGACATTCTGGCCTAGGAGCCCGCGAATGCGATAATCTGAAACATGTCTGGGATCGCCACTCGGCTGAACTCGAGGAAATGGCGCTGGCTTGGCGCCGCCGCCGGCCTGGTTTTACTCGCCTGGGTGCTGCGCGATCTCGATCCGTCGCGGTTCCTCGCCATCCTCGCCAAGGCTGAAATCTGGCCGCTCCTGTTGCTGCCGGCGGCGACGGTGCTGGAACAACTGCTTCGCGCCTTCAAATGGCGCCAGATGCTCTATCCCCTCCGCCCGGTGGCGACCTGGCGGCTGTTCGGCGCCATAATGGCCGGGTATCTCGCCAACCTCGTAACCCCGGTCCGGGTCAGCCCGCTGGTGCGCGCCTGGCTGATCGCGCGTCTCGAGGCGCTTCGCACCAGCACCCTTCTTGCCACCGTCGCCTTGGACCGCCTGATCGACGGCATCGTCTTCGTCGCCTTTACCGCGCTGGCGCTGGAGCTCGTCCGCTTTCCCGATGCCAGCGGCGCGATCCGGGAGGGCCTGAGGTGGGGAGCCCTGGGGAGCCTGGGTGTGTTTTCAGGATCGATCGCGGCGCTGGTCGCGTTCAGCCGGCGGCGAAACCGGGCTCCCGCCGCGCGTCTGCGCCTCATCGGATGGCTGCCCCGGCGGTGGCGCGGTCCGGTGTGGGATTTCGTCCGTCATTTCTTCGAAGGCGTCGTCTGGCCGGCCGAGGCCTGGCGGGGAGCCGCCATCGTCACCACATCCATCGCCATCAAGATCGTCGCCATCAGCTACTTCCTGTGGGCCGGGCTTGCCTTCGGCGTCGCGCTGGCGCCCGAGGGTTATCTTTTCTTGATGGTCTTTCTCGGTTTCCTCGTCATCCTCGCCGGGACCCTTCGCATCGTCGGTGGTTTCACGGCGGGGGCGGTGTTCGTCCTCGAGGGGCTCGGCGTCGAAGTGGAAAAGGCGCTGGCCATGACGCTCATCGTCCAGGCGGCCACCTTATCGACCGTCGCCATCAGCGGGGCGGCGGCGTTGTGGGCCCAGGGCCTGACCTTGACCGGCGCGTTTACCGAAGGCGCCGGGCGCGCCACGGCCAAAACCGGGCCGGACGAAAACGGTGGGCGCGATGCCTGAGGTGAAGAGGCGGTTCACCCGAATCGCGGCGGCGGGAGCGCTGTTCCAGGGCGGCGCGGCGACGGTGGATACCAGCACCATCGTCGCCGCCCTCGTTAACGGGCTGACCGGAAGCCCGCTGGCGGTCGGCGCCGCCGCCGCCATATCGCGCTACGGTTGGCTGTTTCCCCAGCTTTTCGTCGCCTACCTTGCCGGGGGCCGCGACCGGCGCATGGGGTTTTATAAATTCGGCGCCTTCGGCCGCGTGCTTTGCCTGGCGGCACTGGCAGGGTTGCTCTGGTCGAGCGGGACGGCGCCGGGAAACCTGATGGTCATTTTGTTCTTTCTGCTGTGGACCCTATATGCGTTCGTAAGCGGCATCGTCGCCGTCCCCTACAATGACATCGTCGCGCGCGTCATCCCATCGGCGCACCGCAGCCGCCTTCTTGCCGTCCGCTTCTTCGGCGGCGGTCTGCTGGCCCTCGCCGTCGCCGCCTTGGCCCATCGGCTCCTGGATCTGCTGGCATTTCCCGGTGGCTATGCCGGTATTTTTCTCTTCGGCGCGATCCTGCTTGCTTGCTCGGCCACTTTGTTCGTCTCCGCCGGCGAGCCGCTGGCGCCGATCGACGGAGCCCGTCCCGGTTTCACCAGATTCCTCAAAGCCGGCGTCGAGGTCGTGCGCACCGATCGGCGCTTCCGGCTGTTCCTGGGCGCCCAGTGGTGCCGTGGCCTGGTGACGATGGCGCTGCCGTTTTACGTCGTGCTGGCGCAAAGGGGCGGGGCGCTTCTGGTCAAGGATGTCGCCGTCTTGATCGCGGCGCAAACGGCGGGGGCGCTTGCTTCCAATCCCCTGTGGGGTTGGTGGGGAGACCACCGGGGAAAGCTGAAGCTGTTGTATCTGGTGGCGGCGTGTGGCGCCGTCGCGCCGGCGCTTACTCTGGCGTGGCTGGGAATCGGTGGAAACCAGCGCCAAGATGTACTGGTGTGGTTTGGCGTCGTATTCTTCGTGCTTGGCGCCGTCGGCAACGGGGCGACGATCGCTCAGCTTGGATACCTGATGGAAATCTCCCCGGATCGAAGGCGCCCGGCCTATAGCGGCTATTTCAATGCCCTCGTGGCGCCGGTGTCGCTGTTTCCCATCGCCGCCGCCGTCATCGCCGAGATCGCGTCCTTCGCCGTCATATTCGCACTCAGCCTGATGTTCGCCGGTGCCCAGTTCCTCATCCTCGGCCGCCTCGCCAGGCTCGAGAGCGAGGTGCGGCCGTGAACCGGATCAAATGGTTCCTCACCAAGCTCCGTTACCGGTGCCATGGGCTCGGGCTCTCGGGTTCGCCACGGGACCCGGTATGGTACTTCGCGTTTGGCGCCAACATGCACGACAGCGCCTTTCGCCAACGCCGCGCCATGGAGCCGCTCGAATGGCGCGCCGGACGGGTCCGCGGCCATCGTCTGCGCTTCAATCTCGAAGGGCGCCCGCGCGGCAAGGCGGCGCCGGCCAACATCTCGCCCGACCCCGATGGCGAGGTCTGGGGCGTGCTTTACCTGATCACCCGGGCCGCCATGGTGCATCTCGATTCGACCGAGGGCGTTCCCGGCCGGCGCTACCGGCACCTGTGGGTCGAGGCCGAGGACATCGACGGAAACCGCGTCGACGCATTCACCTACATCGCCGATGGCAAGGAAATAGACGGCCGGCCTTCGCTTCGTTACATCACCCTGTTGCGCGACGGCGCCCGCGCCCACAATCTGCCGGATCATTACATCCGCTTCCTGGATGCCGTCGAGCACGCGCAATAGCGCCGTTAATTTTTCTTGACACCGTACTTAGGTACGGGGTGTAGACTCGGCGCGAGGATTCGGCATGGACAAGCTTACGGATAAAGAACTAGGCGACGGCGAAGGAAAGGACGAAGCGCCCGGATGAGGAGATTACTCATAATTCTCGTTGCGGTCATGGCCGCGACGGCGGGTGCCAACTCCGCCGTCCGCGCCCACGGACCGCTCTTCAGCCCGGCGCCTGAGACGATCTTCAAGGGCGGGACCGAAATCACGCTGGGATTTCATAGCGAAAAAGCCACGGGCGGCGGCAATAAGGAAAAGGCGTACGAGATGTTCTTGGAGGCCGAATACGGGATCACCGCCGACTGGGAGATCGGGATCGAGATTCCCTACGCCTGGATGGAGGAAAATGGCGGCGACGCCGGTGGCCTCGGCGACATCGTCCTCGACACCAAATATCAATTCTGGAAGCGTGATTTGCCCTTGGCGCAATACAAGGCCGCCGCGTTCCTCAAGACCAAGCTTCCGACCGGCGGCAGCGGCGGCACGCCGCGACTGGGGAGCGGATCGATCGATGTCATCGCCGGCCTGGCGACGGGTTACGAATCGCGCCGCTGGTACTGGTTCGCGAGCGGTGTTTACCGGGCGAACACCGAGGGCGCCGGCGGCCTCGAGAAGGGCGACAAGCAGTTTCTTAGCGTCGTCGGCGGGGTGCGGCCGGTGCTCAGCGAATACGACGAGCCCGACACGGTGCTGATGGTCGAGCTCAATTGGGAGCGCGCCGGGCGCGACGACCTCGGTGGAGCAGAACTCGCCGACACCGGGGGCTGGGAGCTGTTTGTCTCGCCGGTGTTGTGGTGGACCTACGGACAAATCGCGATCCGCGGCGGGGTACAGATCCCCATCGCCGAGGCCCTAAACGGCAATCAGGCCACGTCCGACTACCGGGCGCGGGTCGAGTTCGTCTACCACTTCTGAGGTGGCTTCGCCGGCAAGATGCGAACAAATGATGGAGTAAAGCCATGACCAGGTCTGGGATATTTCGGACAGCGGTATTCGCGCTTGCGTTGCTGCTGCCCGTGGCGGCGTTCGCGGCGCCAACGCAGTACCAGTTGCGGGTCGACGGGCTGGCCTGCCCGTTCTGCGCCTACGGCATAGAGAAAGAACTCAACCGCACGAAGGGTGTCGCCGGCATCGCCATCGACATCAACGCCGGCACCGTGACGGTCACCATGGCCGAGGGCGCCACCTTGACCGAGGCCAAGGCGGGCCGGATCGTCAAGGACGCGGGCTTTACCTTGCGCGCCTTCGAAAAGGTGCGGACGCCGGCGGGAAACAAATAGGAGCGGCGCCATGAGGAGAGGGTTCGGGTTGATCCTGGCCGGAACGGTGATGCTGGGCGCTGGCGGATCCGCCCTGGCGCTTGACTGGCTCAAACCGTGCACGGACTGGACCAGCCGCGTCCCGGCTGGCGTGCGGGACCCGGCGAAGGGTTACGTTTTCGTCACCATGGGCGGGTGCGAGACCGTGCTGGCGATCGACACCCGGACCCATCGCGTGGTCGCCGCCCAGAAAGCGGGAGACGGGGCGCATGGCATCGCCGTGCCGCGCCCGGCGACGGCGTTCGTCGCCAACAGGAAGGACGACACGCTTTCGCTCCTCGATTTCGCCGCGCCGCGCCCCGTACGCACCGTGACCACCGGCGAGTACCCGCTCGACGTCGTCACCGGCAAGGAAGGGGCCGTGTTCGTCGCCACGTGGAAAGGCGACACCGTGGAAATCTATAACGCCGCCGGCGATCGGGGGCGCACCATCAAGGGTGGCGATCCCACTCACTTCGCGGTTTCGCCGGACGGCGCGACGATCTTTCTCGCCCACTGGGACGAAAACCGGGTGACCGCCCACGAGGCAACCACCTGGCGGCAGCTCTTCGCGGTACCCACGGGTAAGCAGCCGGTCCATCTGACGGTGACGCCGGACGGCCGCTTTCTTTACGTGACGAACTTCGGCTCGGGCGATGTCACGGTGATCGACATTCCGGCCGGCAAAGCGGTGGCGACGATCCCGGTCGGCGGCAAAAAGCCGCTTGGGCTGATCGCCTCGGGGGATGGAAGCCGGGTCTTGGTGGCGGTGATGTCGGCCGAGATGTTGGTCGCCATCGACGTGGCGAGCCAGACCGTTTCCCGCAATATCAAGGCCGACGGTGAGCCGCAGCATTTGGCGCTGGCGCGGGACGGACGCACGGTCTACGTCACCATGCCGCACCAGGGGCGCGTCGATGTGCTTGACGCCGTGGACCTCGAATGGCGGGCCCGCATCGAAACCGGCCCCTCGCCACAGCAGATCGCGCCGCGCTATGGGAATCGTTGAGTTGGTTCGCGGACGGCCCGGCCAAGCGCGTCTCTCCGGCAAGACCAAAGGGGACAAGGGACAATGAATTCGGTGTTGTGGCCACTTTGCCGGCTGTGGGTGCGAATCCGCCGTGGTCGCGTGCCGCCGGCGCATGTTGCCGACCCGGTGTGGTATTTCGCCTACGGCTCGAACATGAACGAGCGGCTGTTTCGGCGCCGCCGCCATATGGCCCCTATCGAGACCCGGATCGGCCGGCTAACGAACCATCGTCTGTGCTTCACCATCGGCGGCGGCATGCGGCCCGGCCACTCGGCGCCGGCCAACATCGCCGATGATCCCGGCGGCACGGTCCACGGTGTCCTCTACCTCCTGACGCTGCCGAAGTTCGTCCGCCTCGACGCCAGCGAGGGCCGGAATTACGCTTATCTATGGACCGAGATCGAGGACGCGGCGGGCAACCTCGTTCCGGCCGTGACCTTCAAGGTCCCGGTAGCGGCGCCGGAGGGGCGGCCGTCGCTGCCTTATCTCAATCTCCTCCGCGAGGCGGCGCGCCAGCGTGGCCTGCCGGCGGGGTACGTGGCGTTCCTCGATGGCGTCGAGACCAGGGAATGACGGATGCCGTCTTGCGATCCGCCGCCGGATAATTCTTGACTCCGTACAATGGTACAGGGTGTAGACTGTCGGCTCAGGAGACGTAAATGAGCACCATGACCATTGGCAAGGCGGCCGGGCTTGCCGGAGTCGGCGTCGAGACGGTCCGCTTCTACGAAAGAAGGGGGCTCATCGACCAACCGCTGAGACCGGCGAATGGCGGTTTTCGTGTCTACCCGGAGCCCACGGTGGAGCGCATCCGTTTCATCCGCCAGGCCCAGGAGCTGGGCTTTTCGCTGGCCGAGATCGCCGGGCTCCTGGCGCTCCGGGCGGACCCCTCGGCGGACTGCGCCGAGGTCCGCGACCACGCCGAGGCCAAGCTTGACGAGGTCGACCGCAAGATCGCCGGGCTCGAACATTTGCGTCAGGCGCTGGCGCAAATCATCGCCGCCTGTCCGGGCCAGGGCGCGCTTGAAGCCTGTACGATCATGGACGCGCTGGCGGGCGCCGGGCGCAGCACCGCCGTTGGAAAACAGAGGAAAGAGAGGTAAGCATGAACGCCAAACGCAAGATCGAGATTTTCAGCGCCGGTTGCGCGGTCTGCGAGGCCGCGATCGCGCGTATCAACGACATCGCCTGTCCGTCGTGCGAGGTCACGACGCTCGACATGAACGCGCCCGGCGTCGCCGAACGGGCGGACGCACTCGGCATTCGTTCCCTGCCCGCGGTGGTGATCGACGGCAAGCTCGCGGACTGTTGCACCGGACCGGGCATCGATGAGGACGTGCTGAGGGCGGCCGGTCTCGGCCAGCCGCTGTCATAATACCAGCGAGCCGATGAAGACCTTCAGCGGCTCGCTGGCAAGCGCGCCCGCAGCGAAGCGAGGAAAGCCAAGCGGGCGGACGCCCGCGCCCGGCGCTTGAGGAAAATAGGCGAAGCTAGCCGGTCTCGCCGGGGGCGCCGCCGGAGCGGAAGGGGTGCGCCGGATAGACCCCCAGCATCTTCACTTTACTCGAGTAAAAGGCCAACTCCTCGAGCGCCAGCTTGACCAGCCTCTCGTCGGGGTGCCCCTCGATGTCGGCGTAGAACTCGGTGGCGGAGAAGTTCCCGCCCACCATGTAGCTCTCCAGCTTGTTCATATTCACGCCGTTGGTGGCGAAACCGCCGAGCGCCTTGTAAAGCGCCGCCGGGATATTGCGCACCCTAAACAGGAACGAGGTGATGACCAGCCCGTCGCCGGGATCGGGGTCGATGGGTTCCTTGGCCAGGATGATGAACCGGGTGGTGTTGTGCTCGGCGTCCTCGATATTGGCCTTCAGCGAATCGAGTCCGTAAATCTCCGCCGCTAGCGCCGAAGCGATCGCCGCCGATGTCGGGTCGTTGCGTTCCGCGACGTCCGCCGCGGCGCCGGCGGTGTCGGCATGGACGACGGGAATAAGGCCGAGCTCGCCGATCAGTTTGCGGCACTGGGAAAGCGCATGGACGTGGCTGCGCACGGTCTTCAGCCCCTCGATCGCCGCCCCCTTGGGCGCCAGCAGGTGATGGTTCACCCGCTGGAAGTGCTCGGCGACGATGTGAAGGGGGGATTCCGGCATCAGCCGGTGGATGTCGGCGACCCGGCCGGCCACCGAATTCTCGATCGGGATCATGGCGAGGGCCGCCCGCCCGCCGGTGACGGCGGCGAACGTTTCCTCGAACGACGGCATCGGCAGGGTCGTCATGGAGGGATGGACCTGGCGGCAGGCGAGGTCCGAATAGGCCCCCGGCGCTCCCTGGAAGGTGATGGTTTGCTGTGGATCGGCGGCGCCGGCCATATTTCGACTGACACTCTAAACTAGGTTGACGGTTGGCCTGCCGCGGACGCCAGGATCTGTTCCGCCCGGGCGAGGTCGTCGGGAGTATCGACACCGAGCGGCACCGTGTCAACGAGGGCCACGTCGATGCGCATGCCGGCCTCGAGCGCGCGGAGCTGCTCGAGCCGCTCGCGGCGCTCGAGCGGGCTCGGCGGAAGCTTGACGAAACGCTCGAGCGCCGGGCGCCTGTAGGCATAGAGGCCGATGTGATGATAGCGCGGGCCGGCGCCCGCCGGCACCGGCGCGCGGCTGAAATAAAGCGCCCGGCCCTTCGTCGCCCCTGGGGCGCGGGAGACCACGGCCTTGACGACGTTGGGGTCCTCGATCTCGGCCTCGTCGGTGATCGCCGCCGCAAGCGTGCCGATATCGACTTCCGTGTCATCGAGCAGCGCCACCGCCGCGCTTGGCAACGCCGCGTCGAGGGTCATGAGATCGCCCTGGACGTTGATGACGGCATCGAAACGACGCTCGGCGTCGATGGCGCCGAGGGCCTCGAAGATGCGATCCGAGCCCGACGGGTGATCGGGCCGGGTCATCACCGCTTCGCCCCCCGCCGCCTCCACCGCGCGGGCGATCTCGGGCTCGGCGCAGGCGACGAATACCGGGCCAAGCTCCGCCTCGATCGCCCGGCGCCAGACATGGACGATCATCGCCTCGCCGCCGATCTCGGCCAGCGGCTTGCCCGGGAAGCGGGTCGAAGCCAGGCGGGCGGGGATCAGGATGACGGGATTTTTGATCGCGGTCATGGACACACGGCAAGAAACGGCTGGCAAACTTGATGGTGTCGGCACCATATACCGCCGCGCCGGCGGGGTAACGCGATATTTGCCGGCGGACGGCCAAAGCGCGTTGGACAGGGGAATGCGAAATGGCTAATCTCCGGCCGGCGATTGGAATAGGTTGGACTCTCCCCGGTTCGCTTCATGTCAGTGTTCGAGTGGAACAAGATCATAGGCGCGGTGCTGCTGGTCGCCCTGACGACCAAGGCGATCGACACCGTCATAGACGGGCTCACCTACAGCGAAGCGCTGGAGAAGAACGTCTATGTCGTCGGCGCCCCTTCGCCGCCGGCGGCACCCGAGCCGGCGAAAGCGCCGGCGAAGGAGGGGCCCGGGAAGATCGGTCCGCTCCTCGCCACGGCGAGCGTCGAGGCCGGCAAGAAGACGGCGAGAAAATGCACCGTGTGTCACAGCTTCAAGAAGCGCGCGGCGAAAAAGATCGGTCCGCCGCTTTGGAACGTCGTCAACGCGAAACGGGCGCGAGTGGCCGGGTTCGCCTATTCGAGCGGTCTCGCCAAGGCCGGCGGCGAGTGGGGATACGAGGAATTGGACGCATTTATCGCCAATCCGAAGAAGTCCATACCCGGCACCAAGATGATCTTTGCCGGCGTCAGGAAGGCATCCGACCGGGCCAACATCATCGCCTTTTTGCGTTCGCTGAGCGACAACCCCGCGCCGCTGCCATGAACCGAGCGGCGCCGGCTTGAGTAGAATGGACGGACCCTGCCCCACTTCTTTCATCCGGCTGGCCACGGAACTGGCGGAATTGAGCGGCGAGATCATCAGGCGTTATTTCCGCACGCCCGTTGCCGTCGAAACCAAGGCCGATACCAGCCCGGTGACCGCCGCCGACCGCGAGGCCGAGGCGGCGATGCGCCAGAAGATTGAGGCCGCCTATCCGGATCACGGCATCATCGGCGAGGAGTTCGGCCCGGCCAGGGCCGACGCCGAGTATGTCTGGGTGCTCGATCCCATCGACGGCACCAAGTCCTTCATCTCCGGCAAGCCCTTGTTCGGCACCTTGATCGGCCTGGTCCGCGAAGGGGCGCCGATCCTCGGCGTCATCGACCACCCGG
>JADFPK010000010.1 GCA_022562375.1 Pseudomonadota bacterium | reverse complement strand
CTGTGTACCCGAAAACTGCCAGTACATTCTGGCTGGTAGTCCGCATTTAGCCTGGAAATTCAAGCACCAGATCATCGCCAAAGGTGATGCCTGCGCACTCGCACGCTACGCTGAGAATCCGCCTCACATCGCGCCGAGAATAGTTGGTGCCAACGACCCAGCCAGGTGTCACCTCGCAATGGAAGCGGGCGAGATCCGGTCTACCAGGATAAAGTGCCTCAGCCTTTCGGGCGACATAGCGACGGGTACGACTACGCTCTTGGCTGAAACGCGGCAGGAATTCGCTGTCCAAATTAGCAAGTGCGCGCAGCACCGTGACCAGCACATCCGCCAAACTGGATACCGCAAATCTCTCTCCCAGAAGCGTAATGCGGTACGTGCCTTGTGACGGCGCTTTTCGACCTGAATACCCTCTTTGGGAGGGCCTTGACTGCTGATTTGCAAGTCGTTGGATCAGGACGTCGAGCGTCTCGTCCTGAGATGAACGGTTCTTGAGCAGCGTGATGATGGTGTCCTGCTTCAACGGGACCAATGCAATATCTGTATTCATTAGAGTCTCCTACCGATAGCGCCGAATTAGGGCTTTCTGGTGTTTCCGTGTCGCGTGGTAGACTGTCAGCACCACATCCCCGCTCAACACCACCTTGCACCCGCTCAGTCGCTCAAGCGCCTGGATTTCCTTTTTACGCTTCGAAATCTCGCGGGCCACGTCTTGCTTCCTGAGAAAAAGCGATTGGTCATCGAGGCATGTTCCACAGCGACGGAGCAAATCCACATCATCCTTGCGGATACCACGTTGCTGCATTCGCCGCTGAGCGTGGAGGGAATAGATCGGGGATTTCATTAGTCTTTCTCCTTATCAAATGGATCGCTGGCCTCTTCGCCGCCATTCGTGCTTTTTTCTGTGAGTTCAGAAAAATCAAAAATCATCGATAGACAACGGCCGCTGTTTGAGCTTCCAAGCCTCAAAGTCGGTCAGTAGCAACTGCTGTTTTTCAACCTGACTTCTCAGTTCCTGAAGCGAAACCCAGTAACTGGTACCTTCATCCCCGCCGCTCTCCAGGCTCTCCAGCCGGTGATCGATTTCGTATTCACAATCCTGAAGCAGTTTCACGGAGCTGACCGACGCGCCCGCAGCCAGGGCGCAGGCGGTGCCAAGGTCCGGGATGTTCTCCGCGAGAACTTGGCCCAGAACAACTCCGTCTTCTCCCCGTCGGAACTTGCAGATGGAGTGTTTTCCGTTTGTTTCGACGACCTTCAGGTTCTCAGCCTCTTGCTCAAGTCTACGGATTTCCTCCTGCATCACCTGGAGAGCCAGAAACAGCACATAGGCCTCCGATGCAACACGAGGAATCCGACCGCTCTGGAGCCATCCGGTCAGGGTGGACTCGCCAATACCCAAGTAAGCGCAGAATGACTTTCGACCGAAAGGACCGTCGCCCAGAAGCTCTTGCCGAAGAGTTTCTGAATCCAGCAGCGACTCACAGTAATCGCCGACCGACGAAGGTTTGATTTCAAGGAGGTCTACCGAAAAAATTTCAATTATCGACATATTATCGCCCAGATGTTTATGATATTTGGGCTAAGTTTGCACGAACGACATCATCTGTCAACAAATTTTTTGTCCTTACTGCCTTGATATTGAAATACCTCAAGTCGTGTAGCCTGTTGCGGCACTGCAGAGCGCTGTATTCGCTTGGAAAATTTGGGAAACGACGTACGGCTCTCCAGGGGCCTTGGATGAGCCAACGGACGTAAGAAGCGGAAACGAAGGAGAGGTTTTCGGGATACTCGGGGAGAAGGGCAGCCTGACCCGCCCATTTAGTTGGCCGGTCTTACGGCTCAGGCGGTCTCTTCGATGTCATCGGCGAAGCCGAACAGGGCGAAGGGCGTCGGGCCCAGTATCTCCGCCCGCGCGGCGGCATCGGGCACCCAATCGCCGAGCCACGCCAAGGTGTCGCCGTATCGCTTGCCCTCGCCGTGAAGCGTCCACGGCCAGTCGCTGCCCCAAAGCAGCCGCCTGGGCCCGAACGCCTCCATCAACGCCCCGGCATAGGCCCCGGCGTCGCCGCCTTCGAGACGGTAGGGCCCCGAGAGCTTGACCCACAGCCTGCCGCCCTTGGCGCCCGCGAGCAGCGCCTTGAAGCCCGGATCGTCGAGGCCGAGTCCGGCATCGGGCCGTCCGAAATGATCGATCACCACCCGCGCATTGGAAGGCCCGAGCGCATCGAGGACGCCTGGAATATCGGCAGACAGGGCATAGACCTCGACCTGCCAGGTGAGCGCGGCGACCCGGGCGAACAGGCCCTGCCACGCCTGATCGCCGAGCGCCACGGGATCGCCGCGGACCAGATTGACGCGGATGCCGACGACACCGGCCCTGGCAAGACGATCGAGCTCGTCCATGGCGGTATCGGGGGCGACGACGGCGATGCCGCGAAGCCGCCCCTTGGCCCGTTTCAGGCAGTCGAGGAGGAAGCCGTTATCGGTGCCGAGGAAGCTCGGCTGGGTCAGCACCCCGTGGCTGACGCCGTTGTCGTCGAGAAGGGCGAGATAGGCCTCGAGCGGCGCATCCCTCTCGGGCGTGTACTGCCGCCCGGACACGAAGGCGCAGTCGGAGGTGAAGGCATGGGCGTGGGTGTCGATGCGAATCGCCGGGGCTTCGGCCATGGCAAGCGGTTCGGGCTCAGGCCTGTTTGCGGTCCGGTGACAATCGGGCCTTCAAGCGGAGGCCCTGGCCGCGGCCCCGGCGCTTCCCGCCAGTACCTCCGTCAGCGCCGTTATCGAGGCAAGCCGATCGAGATTCTCCAGCATGTCGATGGCGCGCTCGATGGCGTCGTCATCGAGGCTCGCCCGAGCGCAGTCGCGGAACTTGGCCCGGAGTTCCTCCTGGCTCAGCGGGATCTCCGGGTTGCCCTTCGATATCTTGACCAGCTTCTCGAGCGTGCGTCCCCCCTTGAGGTGGAGGCGCACCCGGCACGGCCGGCTGCCGCCCTGCCAGTCGCGTTCGATCTCGGCGTCCTCATACATCTCCATGCGCCCGATCAGGGCGACGACGCCCTCGTCCTTGACCGCCTCGTCGGTGAAGGCCGCCAGCGTCACGGCGCCGTCGATCAGCGCCCGGGCGACCGGATAGGCCATGGAGAACTTGCCCTCGAGCGCGGTGCCGGGCTGGGCGTAGGAAAGCTTGTCGTAGGTGTAGCGCGTGACGCCGATCTCGATGCGCTCGACGTCCTCGGCCCTGACCCCTTCCTCCTCGCGCATCTCGATCGCCGCGTCGATCGCCGGGTGCGAGGCGACGCCGCAGGGGTAGGGCTTGATCACCACCCCCCTGACATCGAGCTCATAGACCTTTCCCAACTCGGCCAGGGGCGCCATGTCGGCCGGCAGGTCGCGGGAATAGGTGTTGTTGAAGCTCCTCGGCCCGTCGAAGGGCTCCCGGTTGGCGGTGAAGCCGAGTTGGCTCCACTGGGCCGCCTCGACGGCGTTCCTCGCCGCCAGGCCGGCGTGGAAGGGCTTGGTCATGGTGCCGAAATTAATCACGTTGCCGCTGGTCATCGACCCGATCATGCCGAGCGCCCGGGCGGTCTCATCGCCCGACAGCCCGAGAAGCTTGCAACACGCCGCCGCCGCGCCGAAGCCGCCGATGGTGCTGGTCGCGTGCCAGCCGCCGATGAGCGAGTGCTCGGGCTGGGTGGTGCGCCCGATCTTCGCCATCACCTCGAAGCCCACCATGTAGGCGTGGAGCACGTCGCGCCCCGACGCCCCGATCGCTTCGCCCAACGGCAACAACGAGGCGATGAGCGAGACGCTGGGATGGCCGATCAGCCCCCAGGTCACGTCATCGAAATCGAGCGCATGGGCGGCGGTGCCGTTGACCAGCGCCGCGTCGTGGGGCGAGGTCTTGAAATCATGCCCCCAGACGGTCGATTTGGGCGAGCCGGCGAAATTGCGCGCCCACTCGGCGCCGATCCGCCCGGCCGGCTGGTGGGCGCCGGCCAGCGCCACGCCGACGCAATCGAAGATGCCGAGCCCGGCCGCCACCGGCGCCGACGCCGGCGCGTCCTCCATCCTGGCGTTGGTGACGAAATCGACGATGTGCTCGGTATTGGACATGTCTACTCCCTCGACCCCGGCGTTGGTTGATCAAGAAGTCCGCCGGGTGCCGGGAGACCTTATTACGCATCAAGATGCATTTCCAGCCGAGGGGGATCGGAATGGGCATCAGACGAAGGCGGGTCCAAAAATAGGCTTGACATTTGTCCATAGTTGTCCATATTTGGATATCTAGTCCAAAACTGGACAACAGAAGGTGGGCCTGCCCGATGTCTAGGATGGATTTTGTATCCGACGCCGATGCGGCTGATCCCGGTGGGATCGTATCGCCGGAAACGTTTAGGGCGGAGAATCGTGGCCGGCTTAGCGGTCCGGGCCTTCGAACGTTCCTCAATATCGCCGCGCTCTGGCGACTGGGTACGGCGGAGCGAATCCTGGTTCTCGGTAGCCCCGCGCGCTCGACATTTCACAACTGGGTCTCCCGGGCCCAGGCCGACCGGAATATTTCCCTGCCGCTGGATACCCTGCTTCGCATCTCCGCGATCCTCGGTATTCATAAGAACCTCGAAATTCTTTTCGAAGACCCCGGGCGGGGCGTTCAGTGGCTGCGTGCGGGGAACGCATCGCCATTATTCGGCGGTCAACGCCCCCTAGATCTCATCCTCTCGGGCACCCAACTGGGAATTCTCGAGGTGCGTCGTTTCCTCGACGGCTGGCGCGGAGGTATTTTCGCCGCCCCTACCCGGCATCCGATAGAGGATCGGGCGTGGAGCGACGAGGACATCGAGATAATCGATGCCTGATGACGCCTCCGTCCCGGGCCCAACCTTTCGGCTGATACCGTCCCGATTCCCGCCGGTGGGCGCGTTCGACAATGTAAGTTCGCCCGACGACCTGGAAGCGGTCATGGAATTGGCGGGGTGGACCAATGACCGGCTGGTTCAGGCGCGCCTGAGGCGATTGCCTCGCTCGCGGTGGGCATTCGGGCGTGCGAACGCAAGCATCGTCATGGCCGCGTTTCTTCATGGCCCACCCGACGGCAACCGATTCTCCAGCCCGGACCTCAACGCCTGGTATGCCAGCTTATCCGAGATGACGGCTATCGCCGAGGTCGCTCACCATCTTCGGCGGCAAATGATCAATGAAGGAAGACAGAGCGAAAAAATGACGTTCCGCTCATATGGCGCGCGCCTCGACGGGGAGGACTACATCGATATTCGCGGCCGGCAAGCCGATAGAGCCGATCTCTATGATCGGCGCTCTTTCGATCGAAGCCAGATTTTCGGGGAGGAGCAACGCGCGGCGGGACGAGACGGCATCGTCTATGACAGCCTACGGCACTCCGGCGGCATGAACGTCGTCTGCTTTTTTCCGACCAAGGTTCTCGACGTCGAGCGGCAGGACCATTTCGAAATACAGGTCTTCGCCGATCCCAACCGCAAACCGCTATCGATTCGCCTCTCGACCGGACCTGGGCCCTGAAATCGCCGGGAGCGAAACCAATCCATGTGGCGCGCTACAGCCGGCGTCGACGGTGCCCGTGGAAGGGCGCCGGTACGCCCGGCGAATTGGCGCGCCCGAGAGGATTCGAACCTCCGACCCCAGGATTAGGAATCCTGTGCTCTATCCGACTGAGCTACGGGCGCGCGATGGGCATGTGGGATCGCCTGCTTTATAGCACAAGGCGCGCATGCCCCGGCAAACCGGTTTCGGCGCGCGGGCCGGGCGCCTAGCGCCTGGCCCTGGAACGGCGCCGCGCCCGGCGCGCCTGACGTGAAGAGGATCCGCCGAGCGGCCGGGAATAAGTGAGCATGAGGGTGTTGACGCCGGGGTTGGTGTCGTCGAGCCCGGCGTTCGACAAATGGTGGAACATAACGCCCAGGCGCGATCGGTCGTTGAAGCGATAGGCGATCTGAATGGCGGAGCGGAACTCCACCACATGGCCGAGATCCTTGCCGCCGCCGTCGCCGTACAAGCCGAACGAAAAACTCGGCGTGGCGACGATCCGTCTGCCGAAGAAGACGTCGAGCCCCAGTCCGGCGTAGCCGTAGACGCCGCCGTCGAAGGTCACCATGAAGCCGGCAAGGGGCTGGAGAAACAACAGTCTTTTCGCCGACAGGTACTCGAGCGAAACGACCCCGGCGGTGCTGTCGTCATTGAAGTCGAAGGCCCCGGCGCCGAGGGTCAGGAAATCCGGATCCTGGGCCGGCGCCGGCCCCGCCACCGCGCCGATCAGCATCAGCGCGCCGAGCAGAGCGCCCGACAAACGGTTTTTCATCTCCGACACCTCGATGAACTCGCCAAGGGAAAGTCGCTATCTTAGGGAATGGCCATTGATCCGCAAAGAATTTTTGCCTGCGGCCAGCGTCGTTCAATTCGCCGCCCAGATCTCAGGGCGGGAGCGCCGTGACTTGAACTTTTCCGTCGCCGCCACCAGGGCTTTGAGGATGCCGGGCTCGGTGGCGGCATGGCCGGCGTCGGGCACGATGACGTATTCGAGCCGCGCCGTTCCCGCCGCCGGCCAGGCCCGGACGAGCTCGTCGGCGGTGACGATGGGACAGACGACGTCATAGCGCCCCTGGACGATCACCGTCGGCAGCTCCGCCAGCTTGTGCAGATTGTCGAGCAGCGCCCCTTCTTCCATGAAGATGCGGTTGACGAAGTAATGGGCCTCGATGCGGGCGAGCCCCAGCGCCATGTTGTCCTTGCCGAACTCGGCGACGGTTTCCGGGCTTGGCAGCAATGTCGAGCAGGCGCCTTCGTAAGTGCTCCAGGCGCGCGCCGCCGGCATGTGCACCTTTGGATCGGCATCGGTCAGCCTGCGGTGATAGGCGCTCAGCAGATCGCCGCGTTCGGCGGCGGGAAGGAATTCGGCGAACTTGCGCCAGGCCTCGGGAAAGATCCCGCCCATGCCGTCGAGGAACCAGTCGATCTCGCTTTGCCGGCAGAGGAATATGCCGCGAAGGATGAGGCCGAGGCAGCGCTCGGGATACGCCTCGCCATAGGCGAGCGCCAGCGTCGAGCCCCATGAGCCGCCGAAGAGGAGCCAGCGCTCGACACCGAGATGGGCGCGGAGCCTTTCCATGTCGGCGATCAGATGCGCCGTCGTGTTGTTCTCGAGCTCGCCATGCGGGCGCGACCGTCCGGCGCCGCGCTGATCGAAAATGATGATGCGGTAATAGGCCGGATCGAAGAAGCGGCGGTGATTGGGGGTGGCGCCGGCGCCGGGGCCGCCATGCAGGAACACCACCGGCACGCCTTCCGAATTGCCGGACACTTCCCAATACATGACATGAAGACCGTCAAGCTCGAGACGCCCGGTAACATCGGGTTCGATCCTGGGGAAAAGTTCGGTCGGCATGGAATGGCGGCTCCCGGGTGACACTCGGCGGCGGCACGATCATAAATTCGCCGCCGGCTCTTGGCAAAAGCGGATTTCCCTTCCATCGGCGCGCTTGGGCGGGGTTACAATAGGGCGATGGCGCGCCTGTTCACCCCTTTCCTGATCCTCCTCCTCGTCCTCGCCGGCGGGCATGGGGCGGCGGCGAAGGATACCGGCGGTCTGACGCACGCCGGCGCCGGCGTCGTCAAGAAGATCGTCGACGGCGACACGCTGATATTGGACGACGGCCGCGAGATCCGCCTGGTCGGAATCCAGGCGCCCAAACTGCCGCTCGGCCGGGCCGGTTTCGCCGAATGGCCGCTGGCGCGCGAAGCCAAGGCGGCGCTCTCGGACCTCGCGCTCGGGCGCGAACTCACCGTTTCCCATGGCGGCCGCCGGAGCGATCGCCATGGCCGGCTGCTGGCCCATTTGCACGATCGCTCGGGGCGCTGGATCCAGGGCGCGTTGATCACCCAGGGCATGGCAAGGGTCTACAGCTTCGCCGACAACCGCGCCCTGGTCGAAGAAATGCTCGGCCTGGAAACGGCGGCGCGGGCGGCCGGGCGCGGCATCTGGGCCGATCCCTTCTACGACGTCATTCATCAGCGCGACGCCCTGCGGTATTTAAGCACCTTCCAGCTCATCGAGGGACGGGTGGCCAAAGTCGCCGTGGTGCGGGGCCGGGCCTATCTCAATTTCGGCAAGGACTGGCGCACCGATTTCACCATCTCCATCGCGCCGAAGAATTTGCGGCTGTTCAGGAAGGCCGGCGTCGATGTGAAGCGATACGAGGGCCGCATGGTGCGGGTCAGGGGTTGGCTCAAATCCTACAACGGGCCGTTGGTCGAGGCCACCCATCCGGAACAGATCGAGGTGCTGGGGAAATGAGGGGAGGGGCGCATCGGCCGGCCGCCTTACGCCCCACCGCTTACCTTAGGCCTCGATGGTGTCGGTGACGCCGCCGTCGGGATCGAAGCAGGCGGCGATGAGCTTGCCGTCGAAGCCGCAGCCGCCGTCGATACTCGCCGTCCAGTCGGTCAATTGAACGCCCGGATGGCTACGATCGAAGCCGCGGACGATCCGCTTGAAACCGGAATAGGAGCGGTCGATCTTGGAGAAACCGTCGCTTCCCCACCACAAGGCGTCGCTCTGGGCCGATAACGGCCGGGAGACATCGACGCCGGCATGAACGAACAAAAGCGCGCCGTCATCGGTGAAGGCGGCGCGGCGCAAATTGACCAGCAGTGCGTAATGGCCGGGGGTCCGTTGAAGCGTTTGGCGCAATTCTCCGGTCCACCGGGTGATCGCCATGGCGCCCTGTCCGAATATGGCCATGCCTTGCGACGGATCGCCGCCATAGGTGGCGAGCGTCGGCCCCACCCCCTGATCGAGCATCCACCGCAGGACCTCGGCCGGGTTCGGCGCGAACTGCAATTGCAGGAGCTTTTGCCACATTTCCTCCTGGCTGCCGCGAAGATGGACGATGTCGGCGGCGAACATGCCCGGCCGCGCGATGACGGCGCGGCGGAAGCGCAGCAAATTGTCCATGGTGGCGCCGATGCCGGCGCCATGCCCGAGGTAGTTGCCGAGATAGACGATGCGGTCGCCCGGCCGGAGCCGTTCGAAGAGTTCCTTGTGCATGGCGTCGAGGCGCGCCGCCTCGCCATGGATCGACGCCACCGCCCAAATCCGGCGCGACCGGCGCAAGGTGGAAAAGATCTCTTCGCCCGGCATGAATGCTCTAGCGGACCGCCTGCCCAAATTGAAATATTCCGGATCACCGAAGAACCCGGGACACCCCGGATCAATAGACCGCGGCCCGGCCAGGATCAAGCGTGGAGCCGGTTGTCTTACCGGCACCCGCCATCCTATGCCCGCCTTGTTATGAGAGTGGCCCTGGAGCGGACGGCAAACCTGCCTCACGCCGCCCGGCCGGTGGTCAGGCCGCCTGCAGCATTTCTTCGAGACGCTGGGTCGCGGCGATCCGGTCGATCTTCTCTACCGCCGCCAACTCGCGCACCAGCCTTTCGAGCGCCGATTCATAAATCTGCCGCTCGCTGTAGGACTGGTCCGGCTGGCCGGCATTGCGGTGCAGGTCGCGAACCACTTCGGCGATGGAAATCGGATCACCGGAGTTGATCTTCGCCGCGTACTCCTGTGCGCGGCGGCTCCACATGGCGCGGTTGACCCGCGAGCGCCCGCGCAGCGTGCTGAGCGCGAGCTCCATCTGCTGGCGCGAACTCAGCCTGCGCAGGCCGGCCACCTTGGCCTTCTCGATCGGCACCCGCAATGTCATCTTCTCGGTTTCGAACTTGATGACGAACAACTGTAGTTCATGTCCGGAGATTTCCTGTTCCTCGATGCCGACGATCTTGCCGACGCCATGGGTCGGATAGACGACGAAATCACCAGGAGAAAACTCGGCTTTTTTACCCATTCCTTTTCCTTCACCTCACCCTTGAAACGCGCCCGTGGGGCCTCCCTACGAAAAACGCCAAACAATCGAAACGCGCGTCGACCGCGCGTCGTCAAATTCGCCGTTTCATTCCCCCGAGACTAGGAACCAGCGGATTGGCCGCTCCAGGAAAATGGGGGCCGATCCCTACGCATCAAGGTAAATATAGCACATTTTAGGGTTAATTGACAGGGAATATGACCGATTAACCTGGGAAAAGCGTGCCAATGCATCCTGATTCAAGTAAAACCAGCCGACGAGGAGAGAATTTAACCAGGGTGGATTAAGGTTTATTAACAATAGATCGGGCGTTTCCCCCTATTCGGCGCCCTCGGCGCCTCGGCAGGTGTTTTGGGCCCCATGGGACCGCATGAGAGCGTCGTCCGATTGGAGCACAATCGGGCAGCGCCGCGAAAACACGGCGCTCGGGTCAACGGCGTCCGCCCCGAAGGCGGGCCTTCGCCACGCCGACCCGCTACGCCAGCGAAGCGTGGCGAGAGCGGCTCCGGCTCGCCTGGGCGAAGCCTCGCTTCGGCGGAGCCTGGCCGCGCAGGCGGGTTTATCTGGCGGTCTTGGCGGCACGGACCCTAGGAATCGGTCGGATTTTCCGGTGGCTTGGGGCTGAAATGCTTCTCGAATTTGTCGGGCACGTCGCGCCAATCGTCGGCATCGGCGGGCGGTTCGCCCTTCTTGGTGATATTGGGCCACAGTTCCGAATATTGACGGTTCATCTCGACCCACTTATCGAGATCACCCTCGGTGTCGGGCAGGATGGCCTCGACCGGGCACTCCGGCTCACAGACCCCACAGTCGATGCATTCCTCGGGACTGATGACGAGCATGTTCTCGCCCTCGTAGAAGCAGTCGACGGGACACACTTCGACGCAGTCCATCAATTTGCACTTGATGCAGGCTTCGTTCACGATGTAGGTCATGAATTCGGGGTCCTTTCAACTCACCAACTGGCCGTTCAGCCGGCCGTGTTCAAACGCGCCAGCACCCGCTTGCGCGCCGCGCCTCGTTCTTGGTCCGTCACATAGAGCAACCCGCCGATACGGCGCATGAGATTCGCCTCGTAATCGTGGAGCACGCCGTCCGCGTAAACGACTTCCCACAGCATTTCGACCATCTCCACCCGCTCCTCATGGCTGAAGCGGTCCTTGATGGCGCGGGTGAAGTGCAGCAACTGAACGGCGCCGTCGACCTCGCGTTCGGCCTCCCCGATCAGCGTTGCCGCCTCTTCGGCGCTGAGCCCGAACCGCGCTTGGACCAGCGATCCGATGATCCTACGCTCGGACTCGTCGAAGTGCGTATCATGACATGCCGCCTCGACAAGCAGCGCCGCCGCCGCCAGATGCAACTCATCAACCTTCCGCCGGCCCGCAACCCCTGCCGATGAACCGCCGCCGGCGCCGTTGGGGTCGCGAAAGAACGACTTGATGCGGTTGATCATCGCCCTGCCTATCACACCGTGAACGCCACTTCAACCCTCGGAAAATAGAGGGATTTCGGCCTTCGATTCCCGCCCCGCGGTCAAGCCCCGAGGCGGCGTGGGGGACAATTTCCAACGCCTGGAGACGGCGCCAAAGGGCACGAAATGAGTCCGGCGGCGCGGCCGATGCCGGCGGCTCCGCGACAGGGCTAACCCGGAAATTTCATGAAGGGAACGGAATTTGCGGCGAGCAATGTTTGTTCAAGGCGGTGTGCGAAGCCGAATGTCATAGCACCGCTATGGCATGAGGTTTCGTGCGCCGATTTGGATAAACAGGGCCGGCGCAAAACCGTTCAGCGGACGAGGCTACAAAACGTCTATTTCACAAAACAAATCAAGTCATTGAAGTAAAATACTTAAACCACCCTGAGGGAGCGCCTTCATGAAATATCCGGGCTAACCCTCGCGGCGGAGGCGCATGATGGCGCGGCGGTCCGCCTTGGTGGGACGGCCCTGGCCGCGTTCGCGCAAGGCGAGGGAGAGGCGCGGGTGCCCGGCGCCGGCGACGCCGCCCCGCCGGGTCGGTGGGGAAAGATCTTGGTAAAGGGTGCGCGCCTCGCTCGCCGGGCCGCGCCGTTCTCCCAACGCCAAAACCTCGATCACCCGTATATGGGGGCCGAGGGGAAAGGTCAGCACATCGCCGATCTTGAGCGCATGATGGGCCTTGCGGACAGGCGTACCGCCGAGGCGCATCCCTCCCGACGTACAGAGCCTGGCGGCGAGGGACCGGCTCTTGACGAAACGCGCATGCCAGAGCCACTTGTCGATCCGCAGGCTTTCGTCGTTCATCGGATCATGAGGTCAGATCAAGATCACCGAGCTTGGCGAAGGGCGAATCGGCGCCGGCGCCCCGGGCCTTGCCGCCATGGCCGTTGCCGCCACCGCCCTGACGCGCGCCGGCCCTTGGCTTGCGCCGACGCTTTCCCGGCGCCCGGCGCTTCGGTGCGAAACTCAATCCCCCGGCGCCTTCGCTGGCCTCGAAGCCGAGGCCGGTCAGCACGCCGGGAAGATCGCCGAGCGGCAAACCGGCGAGCCTGGCCAGAGACCGGGTGGGGACGAACGGCCCCTGGCGGGCGAGCTTGCGGGCCTCCGCCGCCAAAACCTCCACCCGGTCGGCGCGCAGCACCGAGGCCCCCAGAGGCAGATAGCCGACGGCCCGATAGAAGCCGTCCGGCAGCGTCCCGTCGCGGGGCGCCGACAGCCTGCCGGCCGGCGGTTCGGGCCATCGCGCCCCATTGGGGGGGCCTGGCGCCCCATTGGCCTCGACCGCCCACAACAGTGCCCGCATCTTCACCGCCCGTGGCTCGAGCAAGGCCGGAATGAAAACCGTTTCCACCCCGAGCCGCGCGCCGTAGCGCGCCAGGGTCTTGCGGTCCGCCGGGGCCAGGGCAGCGATCTGCGCCGCCGCCTGCCGGCGGGGCAGCGCGCCCAACGCCTCGACGAGCTGGAAGAGGAGACCGCGGACCGGACCCGAAAGCGCCGCCGAAGCCAGGGCCTCCCGGGCGCGGAAGAGATCGGGAAGGCAACGCTCGATCTCGCCCTCGAGCCAGGCCTCCAGACGGCGGACGATCGCCGCCGACTGCTCGCCCGTCAACAGCTCGTTGGCCGGCACGCTGACCTTGGGCGCCAGCATTTCCTTGCCCCGGACGAGTCTGGCGACGGCCACCGACCGCCACGCCAGCCGGCCATCGGCCCTCAGCGTGAACGCGGAATCGTCGTCGTTCCGGAGATCGGCGAGGCGCGCCGCGATCTCGCCCCCGAGCGCGCGGGTGGCGGCATTGAGGATCATCCGGGCGCCGGCATCGGCATCGGTGACATCGGCGACGAACCGGAAGCCCTCGAGCCGCCCGACGAAATGGCCTTCCACCAGCACCTCGCCGGTGCGCCTGACGGCGGCGAGGAGCTCCTCCTTCTCCTTCAGCCGCTTGACGAGAATGGCGGTGCGCCGGTCGACGAAGCGCTGGGTCAGGCGCTCGTGCAGGGCATCGGACAGCTTGTCCTCGATGGCGCGCGTACGTTCCTGCCAGTGGCCGGCGTCGCCCAGCCAATCGTCGCGATGGGAAATGAAGGTCCAGGTGCGGATGTAATCGATGCGGGAGACCAGGGTGTCGATGTCGCCGTCCGAGCGATCCAGCCGCGCGATCTGGGGACCGATCCAGTCCTCGGGCAACCGGCCGTCCTCGCCCATGAGCATCTTGTAGATTCGCGCCAGCAGGCGGACATGGGATTCGCTCATCTCCTTGCGGAAATCGGGAATCTGACAGACCTCCCACAACAGCTTCACCGCCGGCTGAGTGCCGGTGAGGCTCACGATCTCCGGGTCCCGCGCCAGTGTCAGCAGCGCCAGATGGTCGTCGGCATCGCGTTTACGCAACAACTCCGGCATCGGCGTCGGCATTTCCAGGCGCTTGATCAGGGTATTCGTGGTGTTGAACGCAAGGTCCGAGTTACGCCAGTAGATCTTGCGAAGCGACGGGAAGCGGTGATTTTCGATCGAATCGACGATTTCGGCGTCGAGGGGTCCGACGCCGGCGGTGGTGCCGAAGGTGCCGTCGTTCATGTAGCGGCCGGCGCGGCCGGCGATCTGCGCCAACTCCGCCGCCGTCAGCGGCCTCGGGCCACGGCCGTCGAACTTGCGAAGGGCGGCGAAGGCGACATGGCCGATATCCATGTTGAGCCCCATGCCGATGGCGTCGGTGGCGACCATGTAGTCGACCTCGCCGGCCTCATAGAGCGCCACCTGGGCGTTGCGGGCGCGCGGCGAGAGCGCGCCCAGCACCACGGCCGCGCCGCCGCGCTGGCGGCGCACCAACTCGGCGATGGCGTAGACATCGGCGGCGGAAAAGGCGACGGCGGCGCTGCGCGGCGGCAGCCGCGTGATCTTCTTCTGACCGGTGTAGGTGAGCGCGGAAAAGCGCGGCCGGGTTATGAACTCGACGCCGGGCACCAGCCGGCGGATAAGACGCCTGGCGGTATCGGATCCGAGGAACATGGTCTCATCGGTGCCGCGCGCCCGGAGCAGCCGGTCGGTGAAGACATGGCCCCGCTCGCGGTCGGCGCAAAGCTGGATCTCATCGACGGCGAGAAACGCCACCTCGCGGTCCAACGGCATGGATTCGACGGTGCAAACGAAATAGGCCGCCTTCGGCGGGACGATCTTTTCCTCGCCGGTCACCAGGGCCACCGCGCCTTCGCCCTTGATACGCCGCACCCGGTCGTAGTTTTCCCGCGCCAGCAATCTCAGCGGGAATCCGATCATGCCGGTCCTGAAACCGAGCATCCGCTCGATGGCGAGGTAGGTCTTGCCGGTATTGGTCGGCCCCAGAACGGCGACCAGGCGCGAACCCTGACGCCGGCCGGTGGAAATTACGCCCATGGCCGAAGGATCGGGCTTTCGCCGCCGAATTGCAAGCCCCGGCCCGAATAGAGGCCCCCTCCGACCCCCGGCGCCGGGCCTTCGCCGCGCCGACCCGCTACGCCAGCGAAGCGTGGCGAGAGCGGCCGCGGCTCGCCTGGGCGAAGCCTCGCTTCGGCGGAGCCTGGCCGCGCAGGCGGGTGGCCGGCGGGAGCTCAGCGCCGGTGCTTCAGGGGCACGAACGCCACCGGCAGCACCGATGTCGTCTTTATCCCGCCGGTCTCGTCCTTTTCCACCAGCACCAGGTTTTGCACGCTGAAGCGCCCGCCGACGGGTATCACCATGCGCCCGCCCGGCTTCAGTTGTTCGACCAAAGGCGGCGGGATTTCCTCGGCCGCGGCGGTAACGATGATGGCGTCGAACGGGGCGTGATCCACCAGCCCTTCATAGCCGTCGGTGTTATGGACCTCGACCGTGTCATAGCCGAGACGCTTCAGCCTCGAGCGGGCCTGATCGGCAAGCGCATCCACCCTTTCGATGGTGTGAACCTGACCCACCAGCATCGCCAGGATCGCCGCCTGGTAGCCCGACCCGGTGCCGACCTCGAGCACCACATGTTCCGGCGTCAGTTCCAATAGGTCGGTCATCAGGGCGACGACATAGGGCTGGGAAATGGTCTGGCCATGGCCGATGGGAAGGGGCCGGTTGTCATAGGCGAGAGGCGCTTGGGATGGTGATACGAATGCCTCGCGCGCTACCTTGGCCATGGCGTCGATCACTTCCTTTGCCAGGGCCATCCTTCCGGTGTAGGCGCCGGTCTCGCGGACCTCGGCCTCGATCTCGCGCAGCAGGCGAACCCGCCGATCCTGGCGCTCCCAGGTGTTCATCGCTTCCGAAGTGTTCATTTCCGCAGTCTTGTATTACTCCACGATATGCCGCTTACCAAGGGGAGACACCGTGCTCGCCTGGGGGCCCTTCTCGCTCTCCCCATCCATCGCCACGAAACGCACCTCGGCGCCGGCGGCGAGACTGTCGAAAGTGTCGTTGGTGACGCTGTTCCTGTGGAAATAGATTTCCCGTCCGTCGGGAGTCTCGATGAAGCCGTAGTCGTCGAACAACCTGGCGATTCGTCCGTGGGGCAGCGTCTCGTGGGTCTTGGTGTCGCCGCGCTTGCGGCGCACATGGTCCCGGAGCTGACGCCGGAGGGCGTTGAAGGCGTCGCGAAGGGCGACGTAGATGTCCTCATGGGCGTGTTTGCCGGCGGGGTCGCGGTTGACCACCAATTCGCCGCCGGGCACGCCGAGCGAAATCGCCACGTGATAAAGTTTTCCCTTGTGGTGATGGCGGTGCGGCGCGGAGACGACGACGCGGCAAGACGTGATGCGGTCGGAGAACTTCTCCAGCCTGCCGACCCTTTCCTCGATCCGCCGCTTAATCTTTTCGGACGGCTTCATATCACGGAAACTGATATGCAGGGGTATCTCCAACGGGTCCTCCTCGGTTCACCGCCGATCAGGCGTGCCGGCGGGCCCCCGGTCCATCGCCCGGGCGGCGGCGAAAGCCCGACTTCCGAACTTCGAATTATAAGCACTAAAGCCGGGTGCCGCCCAATTCTTTGACCTCGATCAAGGCGCCGCCACTTTGGCCCGGGCCAAAGGCGCGGGCTCAGGCGAGCGCCGCCCTCAGGTCATCGAGGGAGAAGGGCTTTGGCAGCATCCGGCGCATATTGAGGCCGTGAAAGTCGCCCAGCTTCATGGCCTTGTCGAGGATCAATTCGCCATGGGAGGAGATGAGGACGATATCGGCGGCGCACTTCCGATCGGCGAGGAACTTCAGAAGCTCCATGCCGTCATGATCGGGAAGGGCGAGATCGAGAACGATGCGGTGGGGGTGGGCAGCCGGATACCGCGCCATGGTTCCTCGGCACCTATAGCGGCAAAAATAATACTAAGGCAGGCACGAGCGTACAGGCGGCACGCGAAGTCAAATTACGAGTTCAGCGCCATGCACGCTACATACGGGGTAAACCGCATTTCTAGTTTGTGAGGGGTTGACTCGCATAGGTAATTTCAATTATTCTTGAAATATGGAAGAACAGTCTGCCGTCGAGGCGTTGTCGGCGCTAGCCCATGAATCTCGGCTAGCCGTATTTCGCTTGCTCATCCCGGAAGGGCCGGATGGGCTTGCCGCGGGGGTGATCGGCAAAAAACTAGGGATTCCGGCGAATGCACTGTCATTCCATCTGACACGCCTGCGGTATGCGGGACTCGTCACGGTGCGACGGAACGGCCAGCATATGATCTACGCAGCGCGCTACGATGGGATGCAGCGTTTGATGGCATTTCTGACTGAAAATTGCTGTCAGAGAGACCCCCAAGGCTGCTCATCAGACTGCCCGGAACCTCTCCCCACCAAGAAGACACAAAAACGGACTTTGCAAAAAGCCCGAACCGCATAACGGCCCGAACGTCCCGCTTTTGGTAAGTCTGTTCTTTTATGTCGCATCTATGTCGCATCCGCGATT
>JADFPK010000164.1 GCA_022562375.1 Pseudomonadota bacterium | reverse complement strand
CATGGTCGATATGGGCGATGATGGCGAAGTTGCGGATATGGGAAAGCTCGGTCATGGGCCTGAAAGGCGCCCCGCAAATGCTTGAATCGGCAGGAACATAAGCTCTCGTCGGGGCCGGTGCAATGGGCCGGGCGGCGCTCAGCTCCGCAAAACCCCGCCGGTCGCCTTGTTGACGGCGGCGATCACCTTGGCGGAGACCGCCTCGATCTCGGCCTCGGTCAGGGTCGCCTCGGCCGGCTCGAGACGCACCGAGATGGCGATCGACTTCTTGCCGGCGCCCAATTCCTCGCCCCCATACTGGTCGAACACCGAGACCCCGGCGATCAACTTCTTGTCGGCGGATTGGGCGGCGCGCACCACCGCCTCGGCGCCGACGTCGGTGTTGATGACGAAGGCGAAGTCGCGCTCGACCGCCTGGAAGGGCGAGGCGCCGAGCGCCGGGCGCGCCCTGCCGTCGCGCTTGCGCGGGGCGGGGAGCAGATCGAGGAACACCTCGAAGCCGCATATCGGGCCCTTGACGTCGAGCGCGCGCAAGACCCGGGGGTGGATCTCGCCGAAATGGGCGAGGACCGTCTTCGGGCCGAGGCGCATGGCGCCCGAGCGGCCCGGATGGTACCAGGCCGGCGCGCCGGGGGTGATCCGAAGGCTCGCCGCCGGGGCGGCGGCGGCGCCAAGGGCGATCAGCGCATCGGCCTTGGCGTCGAACACATCGACGGCGCGACCCGGCGCCAGCCAATGGCGGGGCTCGCACGCGCCGGCGCGCACCCCGGCGGCGACCGCCCCCTGGCCCTCCGGCGTATCGTCGGCGAAGGCCGGTCCGACCTCGAACAGCGCCAGATCGGGCGAGCCGCGATCGGCGTTGCGCCCGCACGCGCAGATCAGGTTGGGAAGCAGCGACGGGCGCATGTCGGTCAACTCGGCGCTGATCGGATTGGCGAGGGTCAGTGTCGGATCGCCGCCGCCGAAAAGCCTGGCCTGCGCTTCCGCCAGGAACGAATAGGTCACCACCTCGACCATGCCGTTGCCGGCAAGGGCGCGGGCGGCGTGGCGGCGGCGGCGCTGGACCGGCGCCTCGACCGGCTTCGACAGCACGCCAACCTTGGCGAACGGCACCGCCGGGATGCGGTCATAGCCGTAAACCCGCAACACCTCCTCGACCAGATCGGCTTCGCCTTCGATATCGGGACGCCAGGTGGGAACCCGGACGCCGATGGCGCCGTTCATCTCCGACGTCCCGAAACCCAGGGCTTCGAGTATGCGCCGGCTTTCGTCTTCCGCCACGTCGACGCCGCCGAGCCCCATCACCCGCTTCGGCTCGAAGCGGATGGCGGCGGCACCTTCGGGCACCGCGCCGGTGACGGTCACCTCGGATGCCTCGCCGCCGCAAAGCTCGACGATCAGCCGTGTCGCCGCCTCGATCCCCGGCAGGGTGCTGGCCGGATCGACGCCGCGCTCGAAGCGGTAGCGCGCGTCGGATTCGATGTTGAGCTTGCGCCCGGTGGCGGCGGTGCGCACGGGGTCGAAAAACGCCGCCTCGACGAAGACGTTGACGCTTTCATCGGTGCAGCCCGTGCTCTCGCCGCCGATGACGCCGCCGAGGCTCAACACACCGCTGTCATCACTGATCACCGTCATCGAAGGATCGAGCTCGTAGGCCTTGCCGTCGAGCGCCATCAGCGTTTCCCCCTGGCGCGCCAGCCTGACCGTCAGATCGCCGGCGATCTTGTCGGCGTCGAACACGTGGAGCGGCCGGGCGCGGTCAAGGGTCAGGAAGTTGGTGATGTCGACCAACGCCGAGATCGGCCTCAGCCCGACGGAAAGCAGCCTTTGTCGCAGCCAATCGGGGCTCGGGCCGTTCTTCAAACCGCGGATGACGCGGCCGGCGAACAGCGTGCAGGCATCGGCCGTCTCCGCCGTGAAGTCGAAGGCGACGCCGGTCGGGTTTTCGAAACCGCCTTCGATGCCCTCGGGGGCGAGGGGAATGAGCGCACCGACGCCCGCCGCCGCGAGATCCCGGGCGATGCCGTGAACGCCGAGACAATCGCCGCGGTTGGGCGTGATGGCGACGTCGATCAGCGGATCGTCGAGGCCGAGGACGGAAGCCGCGGGGGCGCCGATCGGCGCGTCGTCGGCAAGCTCGATGATGCCTTCGTGGTCCTCGCCGATGCCGATCTCCCGCGCCGAACACAGCATGCCGGCGCTCTCGACGCCGCGGATGACGCTCTTCTTGAGGTCGAGCCCGGTCCCCGGGATGGTGACGCCGGCGGCGGCGAAGACCCCCTTCATGCCGGTCCGCGCGTTGGCCGCGCCGCACACCACCTGGACCCGGTCGGCGCCGGTATCGACGATGCAGACCGTCAGCCGGTCGGCGTCGGGATGCTTCGAAGCCTCCACGACATGGCCGACGATAAACGGCGCCAGCGCCGCCGCCCGGTCGATCACCTCTTCGACCTCGAGGCCGAGATCGGTGAGCGCCCGGGCGATGTCCTCGACGCGCGCCTCGGTTTCGAGGTGGGTCTTCAGCCAGCCGAGGGTGAACTTCACCGCGCCAGCCCTCCGGTCATGCTCGGAACGTCGCCCGCCGCGAAACCGTAATGCGAAAGCCAGCGCAGATCGGATTCGAAGAAGGTGCGGGTATCGGGGATGCCGTATTTCAGCATGGCGATGCGCTCGACGCCGAGGCCGAAGGCGAAGCCCTGGAACTCCTCGGCGTCGATGCCGCAATTGGCCAGCACCTTGGGATGGACCATGCCGCAGCCGAGGATCTCGAGCCAATCGTCGCCGCCGCCGATCTTGAGCTGACCGCCGCTGCGCTTACAGCCGATATCGACCTCGGCCGAGGGTTCGGTGAAGGGGAAGAAGGACGGACGGAAGCGCACCGGGACGTCGTCGACCTCGAAATAGGCGCGGCAGAACTCGATCAGACAGCCCTTGAGGTGCCCCATATGGGTATGCTTATCCACCACCAGCCCCTCGATCTGGTGGAACATGGGCGTGTGGGTGATGTCGGAATCGCACCGGTAGGTCCGGCCCAGCGCGATGATGCGGTGCGGCGGCGGCGCCTGTTGCATATGGCGGATCTGCACCGGCGACGTGTGGGTGCGCAAAAGCTTGCGGGCGCCGTCCGGCCCTTGCGGCAGATAAAAGGTGTCGTGCATCTGCCGCGCCGGGTGATCTTCGGGGATGTTGAGCGCCGTGAAGTTGTGGAAATCGTCCTCGATATCGGGGCCCTCGGCCAGGGTGAAGCCCATCTCGCCGAAGATGGCGAGCAATTCGTCCATGGTCTGGCTGATCGGATGGATGCGGCCCTCGGCCCGGGGCCGCGCCGGCAGGGTGACGTCGACGCGCTCGCTCTCGAGCCGTTCCTCGAGCCCGGAATCCTCGAACGCGGCCTTCCTGGCGTCGATGGCGTCGGCCAGGACCTGCTTGACGGCATTCAGCGCCACGCCCGCGGCCTTGCGTTCCTCGGGCGCCAGGGCGCCGACGCCCTTCATGCGCTCGGTGATAAGCCCCTTCCTGCCGAAGACGCCGACGCGGACCTTCTCGAGGCTTTCGAGATCCTCCGCCCCGGCGACGGCGGCCAGGAGCTCGTTACGCAACTGATCGAGGTTTTCCATTACCTATCCCGGCGGCTTGCTTGGCGAACAAGTCTTGCGGCCGGAAAGGGTCCGTCCCGTCGGCCGCGAGATGATCCAAGATAGGCGTTCAGGCGGCCTTGGCAAGCGCCGTGCGTACCTGCTCCACCAGGCCCGAGAAAGCGTCGGGATCCCTGATGGCGATGTCGGATAGGACCTTGCGGTCGATCTCGATGCCGGCCTTCTTGATGCCGTTCATGAACTCGGAATAGGTCAGCCCGTGACCGCGGACGGCGGCATTGATGCGCTGGATCCAAAGCGCCCGGAATGTGCGCTTGCGGACGCGGCGGTCGCGATAGGCGTATTGCAGCCCCTTTTCGACCTTCTGCAGCGCCGTGCGGAAGGTATTCTTCGACCGGCCGCGATAGCCGGACGCCATACGGAGAACCTTTTTATGGCGGGACCGCGAGGTCACGCCCCGTTTGACACGAGCCATGGGACCGTTTCCTTAACCGTAGGGTAAAAATTTCCTGACGACGACCGAGTCGGGCTTCGACAAAAGGGTCGAGCCGCGGGCCTTGCGCTTCATCTTCTGGGGCCGCTTTCTCAGATTGTGGCGCTTATAGGCATGGTTCATGCGCAGCTTGCCGCTGCCGGTCCGCCGAAACCGCTTCTTGGCGCCGCTCTTGGACTTCAGTTTCGGCATCTCAATCTACCCGAAAGCCTGGCTACCCGAAAGCCTGGTTGAAGATGAAACTAGGGCGACGACCGGCCGGTCCGGCCAGGCCCCGCCGGTGAGCTTCGTCGCGGCCAGGGTTATACCGGCCCAGGCCCTTGAATGCAAGGGCGCGGCGGTAGTGTCTCGGTTTGAAATCCTGCCGAACCAACGCCCTGATCGTCCGCATTTTGGCGGATTATGTCTGCGTTACGTGCAACGGCGGGCATTGGCGGAACGCATCGGCACTTCGCCTTCCTACCCTTAGGGGACGTTCCGTGGTTTATGAATTTCAGCGGGTGGGTACGGAAAACCAGGGATTACCGTACCCTTGGACAATGTCCGCTTAGCGCTGGATAGCGGTTATGCTCCAATGCGGGCCTGCACCGCCGCTCATAGCCATGTGTGGACGGCTCCCTGTTGGCAAGGGTTTTTTTAACGGTGATGCAGAGCTGGTCGGTGCTGCCATGTGTTCGGCCTGTTGATGCGGCGCTGTCACTTGGCCGCTGGCCATAATGCTCTCCGCAGA